>JAFDWQ010000003.1:641352-777473 GCA_018268395.1 Armatimonadota bacterium
GAAATGGCCCTTTCATGGCAAGAAGTGGCCCTTTCTTACCGTCATCGAGAAAAGTGAGGTTGTGATGTGGTCAACTTTTCAGCATGAAACTTGAACTTCGCACTTCACATGCTCTGTTTCGACCTACGAGGAGAAGGTCGAGCGTTGCCAGACCGGGCCACCCGACCTTTCCGCGGAGGCGCCTTGTCAAAGCCTGTTCCATGGGAACCAAGACAAGAGGTCACGCTTGGTCGTGCCTGCGGCCCTTGTGAACGATCCCAGGTCCCCTCGGTAAAGTCCAGCAATGACGTACCGGTTAGAGAACGCGATCCCTGTCTTGCGCGTCACGGACATGGCGAAAAGTCTGGAGTTCTACGTCGGAGTCCTGGGCTTCGAGATCGAGTGGCAGGGCGAACCGCCGGGAGGGATCGCCGGGCTCCGCCGCGACGACGTACCCGTCATGGTGTCGACCTTGGACGGCACCGGGCCCTGTCTGGTCTGGATCGGTGTCGACGACGTACGGCCGATCTACGAGAAACTCATGGCCCAGCCCGAACCGGTGGAAGTGCTTTATCCGCCGACCAAGAACACCTACGCGGTCGACATGCAGGTCAAAGATCGGGACGGTAACGTGCTCTGGTTCGGCTGCGGCGATTGAGCTGAAGCGGGGCAAATGCCAGAATGGCTCCATGCAAACCGCCCTCCTCATTGTCGGTGGCCTCGCGGCAGGCGTCCTCGGCGGCCTTTTCGGAACGGGGGGCGGGATCATCATCGTTCCGTTCCTCGTGTTCGCCCTCGGATTCGAGCAGCACAAAGCGCAAGGGACGTCGCTCGTGGCGCTCTTGGCCCCGGTCGGTCTGCTCGGCGTCGCGAACTACTGGAAGGAAGGGAACGCCGACCTCAAGAGCGGTGCGTGGGTCGCGGCCGGGTTCTTTTTCGGCGCCTGGATCGGCTCCAAAGTGGCGCTCAGCCTTCCTGAGGACGTGATGCGCCGAAGCTTTGCGACCCTTCTGGTTGCGGTGGGTCTGTACATGTTCCTTCGGAAATAGGCGCAGGGGCCTTCCAGACCGCGGTCGCCACGCCGCAGATCACGACGGCCAGGCCGACGAGCTCGTGCCAGTCGATCTTTTCGTGGAGGACGAACACGGCGAAGACCGCGGCCGTCGGCGGGACGAAGTACTGGGCGAGGCTGGTCCTTGCCGGGCCGACGTCCTTCAGCGCCCGGTAATACGCCGCGAACGCGGCCACTCCGGCGACGACGACCAGATACGCGAGCGCGCCGAAGCCTTTGCCGGTCACTCGCGTCCAATCGGTCGCTGCGGTCGCGGCCCAGCCGTAGGGCAAGAGGGCGACGAGGGCGCCGGGAAAGCTCAGCGTAAGCGTCCGGAGCGGTTCGACTTTGCCGAGGAGGGGCCGGTAGAGCACGATCGAGAGCGCCCACAACGCCGCCGATCCGACGACGAGCAGGGCGCCGGTCAGCTCTCCGCCCGGCCGCTGTTCGCCGCCGAGGACGCACAGCGCGACGCCGAAGAACCCGATCAACGAACCCAAGACCAACCGCCACGTGAAGCGCTCTTGTTTGAGGGCGACGCTGAGCCCGGTCGCCATGATCGGCGCGGTGGCGAGGGCGATGGCCCCGATCGCGGCGGGCGCGGTCTTCATGCCTTCGAGGAACAGCACCATGTAGGCGCCGCTTCCGACGAAGCCCGCGATGTTCAGCCTCCAGAAAAGGCCCGGCGGGTATTTGAGGCTCTGCTTCGCCGCCAGGCACCACGCCACGAGGAGCGGGGCCATGAGGACGTAGCGCGTCAGGCCGACGGCGGCGGGCGCGACGTCCCTGTACGCGATCTTGATCACGCTGAAGTTGAGGCCCCAAGCGAGGACCATGAAGATCAGCGCGGGGTGGGGAAGGCGCCGGGCCCAGGCTTCCACTGGGAGACTGTACGTCAGTCGGCAGGTCCTAGGCTGGGACGGCGGTCGTCCTTCATCGCGTCGGCCGGGCTCGGACCGGAAGGACGGTCGTCAGTTCCGTGATGGCCGTTTTGGAAGAACGCGACGGCCCGGTCCGCCGTCGGGACGGACATCGGCCGTCTCACAGAAAGCAAGCCTTCCACCACGGCTGCAAGTCGGGACAGGTCGACGGGCTTCGTGACGTAGTCGTCCGCACCGAGCGAGACGAGCCGCTCGATCGAGTCACGGCCGGCGACGGCGCTGACGACGACCACAGGCACGTCCTTCAGGACCGGGTCGCCTTTGAGACGGCGCAGCACGTCTTCTCCAGGCACGTCGGGCAAATGAAGGTCCAGCAAGATGAGGTCGGGAACGCTCGCGAGCGCCGCTTCGAGACCTTCCTCGCCCGTGCGCGCTCCGGTCAGCCGAACGTTGCCCCAGTTCGCGAACGCCTTCTCCAAAAGCAGGAAATTGGCCGCGTTGTCCTCGATGTAGAGCACCTTAGCGCCGTCGAGGGAGGGCGTCGAGACGGACATTTCCCTTGACGGAAGATGGACGCCTGCACCATAGGCGGCGGCCGTCTTGAGGCTGACGGCGAACACGGTGCCTTCCGGCCCGGAACTGACGACTCGGACCTTGCCGCCCATGAGGTCCAAGAGGTTCTTGCTGAGCGTCAATCCGAGACCGCTGCCCTCGACGGTGCCGTCGCCGAACCGGACGAACGCTTGGAACAGGGACTTCTGATCGCTCTCGGAGATACCTGGGCCGGTGTCGGCGATGTAGACCTCGAACCTCGAGTCCGCTTGTTCGGCCCCCCAGACGATGACGCTCCCTCCCGGACGGTTGTACTTGACAGCGTTGGCGAGGACGTTCAGGACCGCTTGGAGGAAGCGTCGGCGGTCGGCGAGCACGTTGATGCCGCGGAAGGTCGCGGCTTCGGCCGAGACGGAGATCTTTCCCCGGGCGGCTTCCGCGCCGAGAAGGTCGAGCGCTTCGCTCACGACCTCGTCCACCCGGACCGGCTCGAGCGAGACCGTCATCTGCCCCGATTCGATCTTGGCAAGGTCGAGGATCTCGTTGATGAGGTTGAGCAGGTGCTTGCCGGCTTTGATGATCGCCGCGCTCGACTCTTGGATCTCAGGATCGCCGTACTGCATCTGCAGGATCTGAGCGAAACCGAGGACTCCGTTGAGCGGCGTCCGCAGTTCGTGGCTCATGCTGGCGACGAATTCCGACTTGATGCGGCTCGCTTCGACCGCGATCTTGCGCTGCTCTTCCAGCTCAAGCGTGCGTTGGGCGACCCGGAGCTCCAGGTCTTCGTTCAATTTGCGGATCGCGGCGTCCTGTCGTTTACGCTCGCCGACGTCGCGGATAAAGCCGACGAACACGTGGCCGTCGTCGGTCTCGTGGGGGAGGATGCAGACTTCGACGTCGTGCAGCGTGCCGTTTCGGTCGACGGCCTTGAAATCGAGCGGGCGACCGAACGGCCGGCCCTCGCCGGTCGCCAAAAATCGCACGATCCCGTCTTCCGGTTCGTTCCGGGCGCCGTCCGGCACGATGAGGTCGGTCAAGGGCCGGCCGACAGCTTCGGTGGAGGACCAACCGAACATCCGTTCTGCGACCGGGTTCCACATCGTGACGGCGCCCTCCGAATCGATGGCCACGATCGCGTCCAGAGCCGATTCGACGACGAGCCGTTGAAGTTCGCGGCTTCGCTTCAGGCTCGATTCCGTCTGCAGTTGTCGGTCGGAAGCCTTTCGGGCGGCGGCTTGTGCGTCGAACTCCCGGACCCTTGCGTTCAGAAGTTTGCCCTGGACGACTCCGGCGATGAGGGCGACGAGCGAGAAGAAGACCCCTGCGACCAAGGTCTCCCGCGTCCGCGTGGCCGGGACGAATCCATAGACGCTGAACGGCCAGGTGTGGACGGCAAAGACATAGGCCGTGAGGAAGGCGGTACTGATCATCCCGGCCCGAAGCCCGCCATAGGAACCGGCGAAGGCGATCACCGTGATCAGGACGATCCCTCGTAAGCCGGGAAGCCTCGCCCAAACCGGCAACAGTTCGAACAAGCCGATCGTCAGGAGCGTCGCGCCTATTCCGATAAGTTGACGCCTGAAACTGGGATATTCTGGACGGGTCTTGAGCGGAACAGACCGGGCACTAGCCGGCAGGCTCCCCGTCTCCCCTGTTTTTCCGGCCCTCCTGAAAGGAGCCGTGCCTTTAGGTCGCACTGTGCCGTCCACCTGGACTGCCATACCTCGCAAGGCGTCATGTGACCGCGAATGATCGCACGCCGGTCGAAACCGACGAAAGTTATGAGACTAAGATACCACAAATCGATGCTATGTCAAGCACTTCGAAGCCCCTGGCTTAACAAAAGGTTCAGCCGAGGAGCCGTCGAAGGAAGGGCCGCTCACGAGCGAGCTCCGGCGATGAACGGGTTCCAAACCCGCGCCGTCGGGCATCGCTGACTTAAGTCAGGTTCCGGAGACGACGAATGTGTCCTAAAATGCTGGCATGAGCAAGCGCTTATGGCTCGTCCTTTCCCTTGGTGCCCTCGCCATGGCCAGCGTCGCCTTGGCCCAAGACTCCGGTGTCCGGTCGGTCATCGGCAACGTCTTCCTTCAGAACACGACTCCTGGCACGGTTCAGGCCGGACATGCCAGTATCGGCGGCACGTTCCGAGCTGGACAAATCCATGTTTCTCAATCTACGGCATCAACAATTCCGGTCATTGGGAACAACACGGCGGTCGGTGCGGGATCGGCAATGGGCGGTTCCTTCAGCAGTTCCCAACAGTCAGGGACAGGCGTGAGAGGTACGGCTGCGGCCACGGTCGGCCGTACGTTCGGGGTGTACGGAGAAACCCGGAGTCCCTCAGGTGCCGGCGTCTACGGCAAGAGTACGTCCACTTCGAACGGCGCGGACTTTGCGGCTGGGGTCTTCGGTGAATCGTCGACATCGACGATCGCAGGCGTCTACGGATACAACCCGTTCGGGACCGCGGTCGTCTCGCGCACGGACGGAGGCAGCACCGGCTTGCTGGCGTTGAACAACAACGCGAACGGACAAGCCATCTATGCCGCCGGGCCGACCGGCATCTACGCGCAGGGAGGAGGGGGACAGTTCGACTACGGCGTCGAAGGCCGGGGTGCCAACGGCGGAAACTTCCAGGTGCAGAACAACACAGGAGGAACCGCTTGCCGCGGGGCCAACAACCAGGCCGTCAGCTCGGGTTATGGGGTGTACGGCCGGCACTTTGACAGTGACGGCTATGCCGTTTTCGCCGAAGGGAAGACAGGAGCGACGGGCACAAAGTCGTTCGTCATCGACCATCCGTTGGACCCGACGAACAAGACTCTGAGCCATTACTGCACCGAGGGCCCGGAGCCTCTCAACGTCTATCGCGGCCGGACGGTGACGGACGGCCGGGGTCAAGCTTGGGTCACGCTTCCGGACTACTTCGACGAGATCAACATCGACCCGACCGTCCAACTCACGGTTTCGGACCCCTCTGACGACTTCGTCATGGCGAAGGTCGCACAGGAAGTCGTCGGACGCAAGTTCCTCATCAGGACGTCGAAGCCAGGAGTCCGAGTCTTCTGGCGCGTCGAAGCCCGCCGGAACGACCGATGGGTGCAGAGATACGGTGCGCCGGTGGAAGCCAAAAAGCCGGAGTCCGTTCAGGGCACCTATCTGAGGCCAGAACTTTACGGCAAGCCTCAGACGATGAGCGAAGACGCGCGGAGGTTCCCGGTCAAGACTCAAGGATCGCCGCGACCCTGACCTTTCGGGGCTCATGAACGACGAGGCGGGCCGGACAGGGTCCGACCCGCCTGATGAGGATCGGCGTCAGGCCGTAGCAAGCCAGTCTTCGAATCGTGTCTCGAAGATCTTGGCGCCGGCCGCCGGCAAAAGCGTCCGTTCGTCCAGCCTGGCACCGAAGTAAGACGCCTTCGGATCGCTCATGACCTGTCGAGGGTCGTTTCGAGCGCTCAGCCCTTTCCGTACGAGGTCGTCGAGGCGCCACTCCTTGGGTCCGGCGACTTCGACGTCTCCGTTCAGTGGCGCACCGACCGCGACCTGGCCGAGGGCGCTCGCGACGTCGTCCGACGACATCGGCTGGATCAGCACCGGAGCAAGCCGCACCGTGTCATCTTGCGTACTATCGGCCGCGATCGCCTTGACGAACTCGAAGAACTGGGTGGCGTGCACGATCGAGTAAGGAAGGCCGGAGTTCCGGATCAGGTCCTCCTGCGCCATCTTGGCCCGGAACACGGCACTGTCGGCAAGTCGGTCCGTTCCGACGATCGAGAGGAGCACGTGGTGTTTGACTCTTGCCTTCTTTTCGGCAAGCAAGAGGTTCTGCGTGGACGTTGTGAAGAAGTCCATCACCGCCCTGGCTTCATAGGTAGGCGAGTTCGAGACGTCGATCACGACGTCGGCACCTCGAAGGGCTTCGTCCAACCCTTCGGTGGTCAAGGTGTTCACTCCCGTGTCCGGCGACGCCGCGATCGCGGCATGTCCGTGTTCACCGAGTTTTTTGACGAGTTTCGAACCGATAAGGCCGGTTCCGCCTATGACGACAACGTTCATTGTTCTAGTCTTCAGATGGGGGTGGTCGAAGACGTCCTTAACTCTTGATGAAGTCGAGAATGTCCTTGTTGAGTTGGTCTTTGTGCGTCACGGGAAGGCCGTGCGGGGCTCCGGCATAGACTTTGAGCACGGCATCCTTGATCAGCTTCGACGCCGGCACGGCGGTGAGATCGAAGGGCACGATCTGGTCGTCGTTACCGTGCACGATCAGTGTCGGCACATCGAACCGTTTCAGGTCTTCCGAGAAGTCGGTTTCCGAGAAGGCCTTGACGCACTGGTAAGCAGCGGGCATTCCAGTCGTCATGCACTGCCTCCAAAACGTTCCGAGCACTTCTTGGGAAACGTTGCTGCCTGGACGGTTCGCCCCGAAGAACGGGATGCTGAACTCTTTGAAGAACTTAGCGCGGTCCGCAAGGATCGCCGTCCGGATGTCGTCGAACGCTTTGATCGGGACTCCGCCGGGATTGACCAGCCCTGGTGTCACGGCGTCGACCAAAACGACTTTGGAGACGCGCTTGGTGCCATACCGACCGACGTAATGGCTCACTTCACCGCCACCTGTGGAGTGCCCGATGAGTACGGCGCCTTTGAGGTCGAGTTTCTCCATCAGCGTGGACAAGTCGTCCGCGTAGGTGTCCATATCGTTGCCGCCCCATGTCTGTGTGGAACGGCCGTGTCCTCGGCGGTCATGGGCGATGCAGCGGAATCCTTTCGCAGCCAGGAAGTACATCTGGTCTTCCCAAGCATCGGAGTTGAGGGGCCAGCCGTGTGCAAAGACGACCGGAACGCCGATCCCCCAGTCCTTGTAAAAGATCTGCGCTCCGTCCTTGGCGACCACGAAGCTGCCGGTCGTGCCGTCCGACGTTTTGACCGCGGACGCCGGGGAGACAGGAACTTGGCTTCGCGCTTCGGAAGGCACGACTGCGGACATGGCCGCGACCGCGCCAGAGGCACCCGTCATGAAAGTGCGCGTGAAGCGACCGAAGCCGCCGATGGTTGTGTTCTTGAACATAGGTTCGTATCCTTGCCGCATCCGTCTCGTGCGGCGGCTCCAGTGTCCGGCGGGTGAAGTTCCGCGGACGTTCCGGACCGAAGGGAACGGCGTTCCGGGTCACTTCTCGACAGAAGGCGGCATGGGAGTCAGCTCTCTGGCCCTCACGGACGCCGCCGCCCAACCGGCCGCCCGTCCCTCACCGAAGCTGGATCTGAAAGACTCGTCCCCCAACCTTGATCTCGCCTGGGCTCGGCGTCGCTGGTGGTCGGCTTCATCGACTTCGAACCGCTTTGCGCCGACAGAGTCCCGAAGTGCCTCGGAAGCACCGAGGATGAACGCGACCTTTTCTTCGTCACCGGTACCAATGGACATTTCGGCGATCAAATCGAGCGAGTCGACGATGCCGGCCCTGTCAAGAATCTCCGTCCGGACCGTCAGCGACTCGTGGGCGCAGTCCCACGCCTCGGCGGTCTGCCGTCTGTCCCGAAGGATCCGGCCCAAAACGTAGAGGGCGTCAGCGATACGCATCCTTTCGTCGATTTCCCGCGTGCGGCGAACCGAGTCCCTGGCCAAATCTTCGGCTTCGTCCCATTCGCCAAGATCCATCTTCACGAGGGCCAGGATCGTCGTAGCATAGGCCCGGTTCGAATGGTCGCCGATCTCGTCGAAGAGGTCTCTGGCTTGTTCCAGTTTCGCAACCGCAAGGTGCGGTGCTCCTTGACGGCGGAGCCCAAAGCCTTGGTGGCGAAGGCAGACGGCGATACCGCGCTTGTCACCGAGCTTCTCGAAGAGGTCGATGGCTTCGACCTCCAGATCTGGTCGGGGCCCTTCGCCCTGCCGCTGGGCGAGCACCGCCAATCCGATCAGCGCCCATGCCACGAGTCGCTCGGATCCGACATCACGGCTATGCGTGAGCCCCGTCTCAAAGCTGGCCCTGGCTTTGTCGAATTCGTCGAGCTTGACCCAGGTCGACGCGAGGTTATGGTGGACCAATGCGGACGAATACCGGTCGCCGAGCTCTTCCAACATGACCAGGCTTTCTTCGTAGTAGGCGATGGCCTTGTCGTCGTCCTGTTCCATGCGGGCGAGATTGCCGAGCGCATAGAGGACGCTGGCCGTTCCTCCTGTGTCCCCGAGGGAACGGAAAAGTGCGAGGCTCTCGGCAAGGGTCGACCTGGACACCTCGCAATCGGCTTCGCTGTAAGCGATCGATCCGATGCCCCAGAGGACGCCGGCCCGCGACCTCGGGTCGTCCGCTCCGGGCCTCGCTAAAGCGTCCCGCAAGTAGTGATAGTCTTCACGACAAGAGCGGATGTACCAGTAGTACCAAACCTCCGCTGCCAGCCGAAGCGCAGTTTCAGGATGGCTGTCACCCTGATCAAGGATCTTTCGGAGGTTGGGCCATTCATTGTCCGTCTTCTTCAACCACTCGGCCTGGTCGGAGCTTCGGTACCCTCGACAGGCGATCTCTGCAAACTCCATGCACCAGGCTCTGTGCGCGCTGTTGACAGAGTCGAGGCGACCGCATGCAGCGAGCTTTTCTAGCGCGTACTGCCTGACCGTCTCTAAGAACCGGTAACGGTCGTTCTGTCGGTCGAACACGACGATGGACTTCTCGACCAACGATTGAAGTGTCGCGGCGGTGTCGTCCCCTTGACAAACGTGTTCTGCCGCCTCCATTGTCCATCCTCCAGAAAACACGGAGAGTTCGGCCATGGTCTCGCGTTCGTGGTCGTCGAGCAAGGCGTACGACCAGTCGAGAGTCGACCGGAGCGTGGACTTTCGGTCGGCCGTGCCGTGTGCCTTGCCTTGGAGCGTTTCGAGATGATGGTCTTTGAGCCGCTCGCTCAGACTCGTTACGGACAACGTCCGGACTCGTGCTGCAGCAAGCTCCAGGCTTAACGGAAGGCCCTCGACTTGTTGGCATACGTCCAGAACGGGGGCTAGCGTATCGTCGTTCAGTTCAAAGCTAGGATGTACCGCTTTGGCCCGCTCTACGAACAGCCTGACCCCTTCGTACCCTTCGGCCACCCGACGGCGGGTCGCACGCCCCGTGGGCAGGTTCGTTTCCGCCGGTACTGCCAACGGTGGGACGGACCAGACGATCTCTCCTTCCACGCCGGTCGCTTCCCGGCTTGTCGCCAGGACCCGCAATTCCGGACACTCAAGGATCAGCCGGACGATCAATCGTGCGACGGCCGAAAGGAGGTGCTCGCAATTGTCCAATGCGAGCAGTGCCCGCCCTGTTCGCAGACGGTCCGTGATACCTGCGGCCAGTGGCCGTTGGGGAACGTCCGGTACACCCATGGCACCGGCAACGGCGCCAATGATGGCCCCTTCGTCGTCAATCGAGTCCAACCGCACGAACCACACGCCGCCGGGATGTTCGGGCATCACGGCCGACGCGACACTGGCGGCCAGTCGGGTCTTGCCGATGCCGCCGACGCCGGTCAGAGTAACCAATCGGTGCCGTCGGAGCAGCCCCTCGATGTCGGCGCGTTCGTCCTCTCTGCCGACCAGGCTGCTCAAGTCCTGGACAAGGTTATTGGGAACAGGTCTGGCATCTTTAAAGGACGGCTTGCGAAGTCCGCTTCGGAGCCGCTCATAGAGTTGTTCCGTCTCCTCGTCGGGCGAACCCATGACCTCGGCGCTGAGGTATCGGGCGAACTCGCGATACACCTGAAGCGCGGCATTGACGTCTCCGGATGCCGTCAGAGCCGACATGAGACCACGGCGCGGTGCGTCCCTCAGAGGATCCAGACCAATGGCTCTCGTGTAAACGGCGAGGGCATCGTCAGGTCGGCCTTGATCCAGCGCGGCCTCACCGAGGGTCTGAAGCGCGTTGAGGCACTCTGCCTCTCTCGTGCGGCGCTCGTGGACCGCCCAGTCATCTTCGCACCCTTCAAGGAGGCCGTCCTTATACAGTCCGACGGCTCGGGCGAAGTCACCCGTACGGATAGCGTCGTCAAACTCGAAAACGTCGACGTTGGCCCCATCGCAGTCAAACGTAACGGTCCGGTTGCTGACGCTAAGCCGGTCCGTCTCGCTTCCGAGCGCCGATCGTAATTCGCTGAGGAGGGGTCGAAGGTTCGACAAGCCTTGCCCTCCCTCGGCTCCGGGCCACAGTGCGTCCGCGATCCAGTCCCTCGTCACGGGTCTGCCCTTCCGGAGGGTCAGTAGCGCCATCAACCAAAGCCCTCGTCGGCTCCGCATCCGTTGCATCGGCAGGCCGTCGATGACGACCTGCACCGGTCCGAACAGCTCGATGTGCAACGAGCGTGCCACGTGGACATCTTAGTGCAGTTTTTCTGTTCGCGCTCCTTCGGAACGGTTAAGAGCCGTTGTTCGGAACGGAACGAGAACCGGACTTCGCGAGAATGCACGTGTCCGATGGTCGTCGTGATAGGAATCGCCGCGACGCCGGAGGTGGATCAAAATGAAGAAACTGCTCTCAAAACTGGGATGGCTCCGAAAGCCAAAGGAGGCGCCGACTTTCCATGCACCGGCTTTTTGGACCCCTGAAGACGGCTTTCCGACAGGAGACGAACCCCTCGTGGTCGAAGACGAGGAGTACCCGTTCGCGAAGTGGGCGCTCGAAGAAGCCTCTCCGAAAGATCCCAAAATCGTAGAATTAAAGCGTCAGATCAGAGAGGAGACGCCGTCGTGAACACTCGGCAGACTGTCAGTCTCACGGTTCCCGAAGACGGGAGGGACCACATCACCGGAAAGCGGGACGGCCCCTTTACGCTTCTTGAATACGGAGACTACGAGTGCCCGTTCTGTGGGCGAGCCCACATCGAAGTCAAGCGTTTGCTCGAAGACGCAGGTGACGAGGTGAAGTTCTCGTTCCGGAACTTTCCCCTCAGCGAGATCCATCCCCACGCCAAGTCCGCCGCCCTTGCGGCAGAAGCGGCCGCACGTCAAGGGCGGTTCTGGCCGATGCACGACCTTCTTCTCGAAAACCAACGGGACCTGCGGGCCGAAAAAATCTTGGATTTGGCGGATTCGCTCGGTCTCGACCTTGAGCGGTTTGAAGGCGACGTCAGGACGCAAGAACTCTCCGAACGGGTGCACGAAGACTTCATGATGGGGGTCCGGAGCGGCGTCAACGGAACTCCGACCTTTTTCGTCAACGGCTTGCGGCACAACGGCCCCGCCGAGTACGCGTCTTTGATCCAAGCCCTACGGGAGCAGCCTCTGTGATCAAAAGCACGCCGTTGGCCGCCGGGATACGCGCCCCAGCCTTCTGCCTCAAGTGCACGCCCGACCAAGAGGTCGCCCTTGACGACTTTTTGGGCCGCCCTGTGATCTTGGCGTTCTATCCTGCCGACTTCAGCCCGGTCTGCAGCAGCGAAATGGCCTTGTTCAATGAAATCCTTCCCGAATTTCAAAGGTTCGACGCGGTGCTCCTCGGTTTGTCCGTGGACAGCGTCTGGTGTCACTTGGCCTTCGCCAAACAGGACAACCTACGGTTCCCCCTGTTGGCAGACTTCCATCCCAAGGGCGAAGTCGCGAAAAGCTATGGCGTCTATCGGGAAGACGCGGGAGAGTCCGACCGGGCCCTGTTCGTCATCGACAAGGACGGCGAAATCGTTTGGAGTTTTGTTTCGCCGATCGGCGTGAATCCGGGCGCCGAGGGAGTTCTCAGGGCTTTGGAGGGACTCAGCCAGGTCGCGAAGGCTTAACGTCCGCGAACCCGAGGGTTCCGAGGTCAGACCGGGACGTCGTCTTGTCGCGGAACCCCCGAGCGCTACGGCATTTTTAAACTGGCTCGAGGGTCAGAGATATGGAGCCGTCTGCTCGAGCGATCCTTTCGAGCCCCAAGTCTTTGGGCGGGACAAACTTCGGCACACGGCCACATGCCGCCCGTAATACTGCCTGACTCGCGTCGCGAGTGGGAAACCAGGTACGCCCGCTCTTGACACGGGAACCGCGTTTGCCCGCTATACTCGCACCAATCATGAGGGCATCGTACACTTTGTTTTTAGCCGCGGTCTTCACCGCGTCCGCTTCGGCCAGTGGAGACGTCAATCTTGTCGACTTCTCGGCGAAACACCCGGTGGTCGCGGACAACTGTAACATCCAGGTCGGCGAGGATTTCATCCTTCCTGGCCTCAACCCCCGCTCGACCAGCCTGGACCGGGTCGTCCGTTCGGCCGAAACGAGCGTCACTTACGACCTGAGCCCGAAGTTCAAGTTCGAGAACTACCCGGGGTACGAGCTGTGCCTCTGGGTTCATATCGACGGTCTTCCCGGAATCAGTCCGGGTACGGAGCCGTTCAGCCGGGAGACCCACGCCTGGCTCGTGAACATCGACCTGCTCGATGCCGACGGTGATTTCGTCTACCGGAGCAAAGAGACGCGGCTCGTCAGTCGAGGTTGGAACGAGCTCAAGTTCGCGCTCGTGGCCGGCCCGCCTCAGAACGAGCACGTCACGCCGGACTTTCCGGTCCATCGGCGGGCCTTCCACTTCGAGAAGGTCGGGACGCCCGGTCGGACGATCGCAAAAGCGAAGATCCGGTTCGACGCGGACGAAAACGTCACGCGCGTCCGGCTCAACTCCTTCAAGCTCCAGAAGGTCGATTCGTGCCAGATCGTCATGGTGTTCGACGACGGGTACAAAGGCGTCTACGACACCGTCGCGCCGCTTCTCGCCCAAAGGAACCTCAAGGCGAGCCTGGCCATGATCGGCAACCGGCTGAACGACAATCCGCCCAACGGCTCCATGGGCCGGTGGCATGCGACCGCGCTCTACTACGCGGAGATGAAGAACGGTCGCAAGATGTTCGATTTCGTGAACCATTCGTGGCAGCACAGGCCGTTGCACGACGCCACCGACCCTTGGACTTTCGAGGAGCTTCTGACCGAGATCAAGAAAGGGCAGAACGCCCTGACGAACCTCGGTTTCACCCGGAACGACGGTTACAAGTACCTCGTCTACCCGGGCGGCGCGGCCGACGCCCAGGTGTTCGCGGCCGCAGCGGAGCTCGGCATCCCCTTCGCCCGTGGCGGCGGCTTCGACGGCGACCCGAACGGCGACACTCACTCGATCCGCAACCAATACTGGGGCACGGGCTATGACGCGGCGGCGGCCGAGAACGGGATCAACGGCTTCAACCCCGAGCAAGCGGTCGAACAGTTCAAGGACTGGCTCGACGAAGGCGTCATCGAGGGGGCCCCGCGACACATCATCTGGCACGACGTCTCGCGGCAGATGAAGTCGTTCAACGTCGCGAACAACTGGAACTCCACCGCCTTCTTCACGGAGATCGTGGACTACATCGCCCGTTTGCGGAACCAAGGGAAAGTCGAAGTCATGACGCTGCCCGAGTGGCACCAAGGCCTCGACCACTTGCACCGGATGAACGCGGTCAATTACTGAGTTTCTGACGGGTTGCGGCCCTTGCGGCTTATCGAAGTCGAAACCCTTCTTTAACCGTCAAGGGCCGGAACTTGTGCTCCTGGCTGCCTTCGGGGCCTCGCGCTCGAACGTCGCCATCACTGTCCGGTAACCTTGGCGACGTTATGACCCCTGAAATCCAAGAGTTGGAGAGGCGGCTGCTCGAACTGAAGGAGAACCTTCAAAAGGCCCGGCAAGCCGCGCCGCGACAAGAGGTCGGCGACGCTTCGTTCGCCACGCTCGACGGAGACGTCCGGCTGGACGAACTTTTCGGCGACAAGGACGAACTGTGGACGGTCCACAACATGGGACAAAGCTGCCCTTATTGCACGCTTTGGGCGGACGGGCTGAACGGTTCCGTGCGGCACTTGGAAGACCGGGCCGCTTTCGTCGTCGTGTCTCCCGATAGCCCGGCCGAACAGAGAGCGTTCGCCGAGTCCCGCGGATGGACGTTCCGGATGGTCAGCGACCGGGACCGCACCTTCACGTCGGACATGGGTTATTGGAACGAGAAGGACGGGTGGTGGCCCGGCGTTTCCGCCTTCGTCCGTGAGGGCGGGAAAATCTATCGGACGGGCACGGCCGTTTTCGGCCCGGGCGACGACTTCTGTCCGATCTGGCCGATGATGGACCTGATGGGCGGCGACAAGGGCTGGGAACCGAGGTAGGGCTTACCCCTATTGCGTCGGTCCGACCGTGAACCTGTCGGCCGCCCGTTCCGGGCTGGGTGCAGTGGCGACGCCGTCGACCCGTCCGGGCCCTTCGCGCAGCTTGGTCTCGAACATCGAGAGAGCCTCCGGAGCCCCTGCGGCCCATCCTTCGACGGACCCGTCCCTTCGGTTCCAGACTTCGCCGACAAGTCCGAGCCCCTCTGCCGAATACCGGACGTGCGCCCGGAACCCGACGCCTTGGACATGACCCGTGACGAGGAACGTGACCGTCATCGTCAATAGTCGACCGGACGGAGGTAGTACTCGTTGATGGCGGTATCGCTCAGCATGGCTACGGTCGGAAGGTGGCGTTTCCAGTGTGTCGCCCCGACTTTCTTGGCGACGAGCCGGACTTTGGCCTCGTCGAAACCCCGTTCGACGAGCTTTTCGGGCGAGACGCCTTGGACGAGCCTCAGCAGGATGCGGTCGGCGTCGGCAAAAGTGATGCCGAAGTCCCCCTCGTCGGTCTGACCTTGCACCAGGTCGGCCGTCGGAGGCTTTTCGACGACCCGTTCGGGAACGTCGAGTTCGCGCGCCAGCTGCCAGACCTGAGTCTTGAACAGGTCGCCGAGCGGATTGATGGCCGGGGCGTCGTCGGCGTGCCACGTGAAGTAACCGAAGAGGCGCTCGGTCTTGTTACCCGTCCCGATGGGGAGGGCTTTGAGCTCGGCCGACTGGTCGTAGAGGATGGTGGTGCGGCAACGGGCGCAGACGTTGCCGAGCCGGAGAGGGGCGAGGTCCGGTTCGGCCGAGCCGACATAGCCATCGACCATCGGCGTGATGTCGATCGTCTGAAGCTTCAGGCCGAAGCGGTCCGCGACAAGTCCGGCGTCGTCCAAACTGGCTTGCGAACTGAGACGATAGGGAAGCCGGTAGGCGAAGGTGTTCTCTGGCCCGAACGCCCGGGCGCAGAGGGCCGCGACGACGGCCGAGTCCACGCCGCCGCTCAGACCGATCACGGCGCGTCCGGTCTTCCGACGGACGGTGCACTCTTGGACCAAGAACCGCACGAGCCATTCCGCGACCGCAGCGGCGTCGATGCGGAGGCCTTCGTCACCGTTCGGATCGGCTTGGGGCGCGCGGACCACCTTCATGCCTCCCGATGGTACTTAACGGCAGCACGGGGGCCGAAAAGGGCCCATGCTCGCATCTTTTCGGCCCGACTTCCGATATCACCTGTACTGAGGTCAAGACACATGCGCATCGGACGTCTTCTGCTGGTCGTCGTCATCGGCGCCATCGCCGCTTTCCTGGCGTTCAAACTCGCCGTCGGACTGCTGGGTTGGCTTCTGGGCGGGATCCTGTCGTTCGTCTTGCCGGTCGCCGTCGTCGCCTGCTTGGTCTTCGTGGTGTTCAAGCTCACGGAGAAGAAGGTCCTCGGCAGCAAAGACCGCGGCATCCTGCCGTGACGCAGGCCCACTGCTGGGTACAACCGGGCGATGCACCTGCTCGCCTTGGCTTGCGTCCTGACCGTTCCGGCGTCGGTCGAACGCGACGGTTACGGGGTAGCGAAGATCACGGCTCCGACCGCCGCGGAAGCCTTCCGCCTGATGGGCCGCACGGTCGCCGAAGACCGCCTGTGGCAAATGGAGACCAGCCGCCGTGTCGCACGCGGTCAGATGGCGGAGATCATGGGCCCGTCCGCACTCGCCGCGGACAAAGAGACCGTGAAGACGGGATATTCGGACGAGGAATACGACGCGTTCTTCCGTCGGCTCTCACGGGAGGCCCAGACCGCTTTCACCGAATACGCTGCGGGCGTGAACGAGGCCATCGAAGCCAGGAGGGCGGCAGGCACGCTACCGCCGGACTACGCCCAATCGGGGTTCGCGCCGCGGCCGTGGACCGTGACCGATTCGATGGCCATCGAAGTCATGCTCGCGCGACGGTTCGGTACGGGCGGTGCCGGCGAACTTCGCAACTACGCGCTCTATCTCTATCTCTCGACGCAGCCCTGCAAGGCCAAGGTGTTGGACGTGATCGACGACCTGGCATGGCAGAACGATCCGGCGTCCGTCCCTACGGCCTCGAAAGCCGACGACCCCTTGGCGAAGTCCCATGTCGTCTTTTCGGAACCGGCCCGTGCCCAGACCGAAGCTCAATTGAAAGCCGTTCCCCCGGTCAGCCTTCTGGAACTGGCACCGGCCATCCGTGCTGCGAACGGTGACGAGTCGCGGTTGATCGCGGAGTCCGTCCAGGCCCCGTATGAAACCGGAAGTTATTGCGTCGTCGTGTCCGGCAAGCGGTCGAAGACGGGCAAGCCGTTCTTGATGAGCGCACCTCAAATGGGGCACAGTTCGCCCAGCATCGTCCACGAGATCGCTTTGAACGCCCCGGGACTTCAGGTCGCCGGTATCGACGTCCCTGGGATCCCCGCAATCGTGATCGGAAACACGCCCCACTTCGCCTGGGGTCTGACCACCGGGGTCGCGGACATTGCCGACATCGTCTGGTCGAAGGGCGAGACCGGCGTGGTCCGCAGGACGGTGGAGGTCAAGGTCAAAGACGCTGCACCTGCGAAGGTCGAGGTCGTCCGGACCGCGCACGGACCGGTCGTGTTCGAATCCCGTTCGTCCGGCGCGAAGTTTGCCCAGCGCAGCAGTTATTGGATGAAAGAGGTCGCCGGTTGGAGCACGCTCTATGAGATGTACCACGCCAGGACCGTCGAAGAACTGACGAAGACCCTGCCGGCGATCGCGATGAACATGAACTTCTTCTACGCGACCACGTCGGGGGAGACCGGATGGCAGTACCTGGGTGCGTTCCCGATGCGAGCGGAAGGCACCGATCCTCGGTTCCCGGTCGAGGCCACGCCCAGGAACGCTTGGGGCCGCATGATGAACGCCGCGGAAATGCCCCATCTGCGGAACCCGGGTTCCGGGATCATCGCGAACTGGAACAACAAGCCGGCGACGTGGTGGCCCAACATGGACACGCCGGCCTGGGGCGCGCTCTTCCGGAACGAGGTGTTGTGGCGGTCGCTGAAAGGCGAAAGACTGGGGCGATGGGACCTCGAAAAGGCGGCCTGGGACATCGCCCGAAAGGACACCGACACGAACTCGGCGTTCGTCCCCCTGTTCCAGAACGCTATGAAGGGTGACGACACGCCTGCGGCGCGACTGTTGCGCCAAGCGGACGAATGGAACGTCCAGTCGTCGCCCGCCGCCCTGCTCTATCGGCAGACCGTTTCGGTCTTGCGGAAGACGCTTTTCCAACAGCACACGGGCAATTTCACGAGCGACGCGTTGTTCACCCGCGTCGTGCAACCGAGCGTCCTCCTGAAGGCGATCAAGGGCCAGACCAAATTCGACTATCTCGCCGGACGAAAGGCGAACGACGTTTTGCGGGCCTCGGCGGAGGACGCCTACAAGGGGCTGGCCGCGCAGCTTGGAGACGAACCGGCGGCATGGGTCACGGGTGTCGGAACGTTCAAAGGGCCGGACGGGTCGACCGTCCTGTACGGCGACCGAGGCACGTACATCCAGATCACCGAACTGACGACGGTCCCCGCCGCGCGGAGCGTCGCTTCGCCTGGCGTCAGCGAGTCCGGCCCGCACACTTCCGACCAACTCGACCTCGCCAAGCAATGGTCTTACAAGCCTGTATGGAAGGTCGGGGACTAACCGGTATCCTCATCGACAGATGCGACGCGCGCTCGGAAAGGGCCTGACCCAGTTCTTGGACGAACCGTTGGAGGCTCCGCCCGCCGACGTCGCGGTCGAAGCGGTCCAACCGAACCCCCGTCAGCCCCGACGCCATTTCGACGAGGAGGCCTTGGCCGAGCTCGCCGCCTCGATCCGGGAACACGGTGTGCTGCAACCACTGGTCGTGCGTCCGGTCGGAGACGAACGCTTTGAACTGATCGCAGGCGAACGTCGGTTGCGGGCCGCAAAGTTGGCGGGCCTGAAGACGGTGCCGGTCTCCGTGCGCACCGCGAGCGCCCAAGCCTCGCTCGAGATCGCCCTCATTGAAAACGTACAGCGCGAAGACATCAATCCGATCGAGTGCGCCGAGGCGTACCGTATGCTCGCCGAAGAGTTCGGCCTCAATCAAGACCAAGTCGCCGCCAAGGTCGGAAAGTCACGGGCCGCCGTGTCCAACACGCTCCGACTGTTAAAACTTTCCGAGGACGTCCAGGCCGCCGTTCAAGACGGCCGCATCACCGAGGGCCATGCCCGGGCACTCTTGATGGTGGACAGCCCTGTCCGGCAACGTGCCCTGTTCGAGCGGATCGTCGCCGAAGGACTCTCGGTCCGCGAAACCGAGCGTCTCGCCCGTGGCGAGGCCCGGCCCCCGCAAGCGCCGAAGTCCGCAGAAGAACGACGCGAAGATCCGAACGTCGTCCGTATCCAGTCGCGGCTGTCGGAACACTTCGGGGCCAAGGTCAAGGTCGACCATGGCCGGAACCGTGGCCGCATCAGCATCGAATACTTTTCTGAGGACGAGTTGGAAGGGATCCTCGAAAAGATGGGCCTCGTGCTCGGATAGCCCATGTGCGGGATCGCCGGTTACGTCCGAACAAAAGGTTCTCCGGTCGCAGCGGGCTGGGCTCGGAACGCGGAATGTACGCTCGAACACCGTGGTCCTGACGACTCGTGCCACGCTGTTTGGAGCGGTTCCGGACTCGCGATCGGTCGGATCGGCGAGGTTCCGCCGGACGGTCTCGCAGGCCTCGTCCACCGTCGGCTCTCGATCATCGACCTGTCCCCGTTGGGGCGGCAGCCCATGGTCTCGCCAGAAGCACGTTTTGTATCAGCCTTTAACGGAGAGATCTACAACTATCGGGAGATTCGGGCCCGTCTCGAGGCTCGAGGCGAGAGGTTCCAAAGCCAGTCAGATTCCGAAGTGCTCTTGCGTTCGTTCTCCCTGGACGGACCGTCGAGCCTGGACGAAGCGGTCGGCATGTACGCGCTGGCCGTCCTGGACCTTTCGGAGAAGACGCTGTTCCTCGCAAGGGACCCCGCCGGCATCAAGCCTCTCTATTGGGTGCAGACCGATGCCGGATTCGCGTTCGCTAGCGAGCCGGCCGTCCTTCTGGAGTGGCCTGGCGTCGGGCGAGGTGCCGATCCGCAAGGCTTGGTCGACTATCTGCGGTTCGGCTTCACCGACCACCGGGACACCGGTCTCTTCGCGGATGTGAACCAGCTCCGGGCGGGGTCGCACATGTCGGTCGAACTGGAAACGTGCCGGGTCAGGCCGTCTGTCCGGACCTTCACGTTCGCACCCAGGGCCCCGTTCGAAGGGTGCCGGGAGCAAGCGGCGACGGCGCTGAAGGACGTCCTTTGCGAGAGCGTCGACCTCCACCTTCGGGCCGACGTCCCCGTCGCGACCTGCCTGTCCGGAGGTATCGACTCGTCGACGATCGCCATGTTGATGCGGCACGTCGGCGGGCCGCAGACGGAGATCCATAGCTTCAGTCACTTGGCGCGAGGGACCGCGTTCGACGAAGAGCGCTACATGGACATGGTCAACGAGGCGTGCGGCGCCGTCCCCCATAAGGTTCAAAGCACGCCCGAAGACCTTTCCCGGGACCTTCCGCGCCTTATCCGCTGCCAGCAAGAACCGTTCTCGACGACCAGCATCTATGCCCAGTACAGGGTCATGGAAGCCCTTCGGCAGGCCGGGCTCAAGGTGACGCTGGACGGTCAAGGCGCCGACGAGCTCTTCGGAGGGTACAGCTTCCACATCGGGGCACGGATCGGTTCGCTTGTCCGACAAGGGCGGCTGGGCGCAGCCTTCACCTTGGCCCGTCAGGCCGACGGCAACGCAGGCCTCACGACGAAGCGTCATTGGTCGAACGCCATGGACTATGTGCTTCCGGCCGGATTCAGGTCGTTCGCAAGGAACGCGGCAGGGAAGAGCCTGGTCCCGGCGTGGCTCGATACGGACTGGTGCGACCGTCACGGCGTCGCCCCCGACCCGTACCGGACGGCGGGCGGGACCCAGACGTTGAAAACGGCCCTGACCCGCGGCTTGGAGGGTCCAGGGCTGACCCACTTGCTGCGCTATGAAGACCGGAACTCGATGGCGTTCGGCGTGGAGAGCCGCGTCCCGTTCGTCAGTCGGCCCGTCATCGAATTCGCGTTGTCGCTGCCCGAGGAGTTTCTTATCGGGCCGCAAGGCGAGACCAAAACGCTTCTAAGGCAAGCGATGAGGGGGATCGTGCCGGACGCGGTCCTCGACCGCCGAGACAAAGTCGCGTTCCAGACTCCCGAGGACGAATGGATGAAAGCGCTGGCGCCTTGGATCGACGAAACGTTGAACTCTGACGCGGCCCGCCGAGCCGGGCCCCTTAAGGCCGACGCCGCCCTGGCGCACTGGAACCGGGTCCGGTCCGGGGAGGCCGCCTATGGGCCCGCGGTCTGGCGTTGGGCGAACCTGATCGAGTGGATCCGGGCCTTCGACGTCTGCGTCCCTTGATCCTCCGACCTTGTCCTGCCATAATCGGGTCGTCCCGGCGACGTAGCTCAGTTGGTTAGAGCAGACGGTTCATACCCGTCAGGTCGACAGTTCGAGTCTGTCCGTCGCTACCATCTTTCTCGAACTTCAACGTTCCCGGCTTCAGCCCCAACGACTTATGAAAGGCGTGTGTGAACGCGCTCGGGCTCGTGTAGCCGACCGCCCAGGCGGCTTGTCCGACGTCGCGGCCTTCGGCGATCAAGCGGAGGGCTTCAAGGTGCCGGGCTCGGCGCAGCCACCGTCCTAGGCTTATCCCGGTCTCTCCCGCAAAGTCTCTTTCCAAGGAACGGCGCGACGTCCCGACCTCCTTGGCCAGGGCGTCCGAGCCCAGCCTGACGTTCCGCAAGGCCAGTTCGGCGACGGCTCTAAGCCGTTTCGATCGGGGAAGGGGCAGCCCGCCTGCGCCCTCACGGGCCGTCGCCGTCCGTTCGGAAAGAAGGACGGCCAGGCGCCTTTCACCCGGCGAGGACTTTGTCAGCGGCCCGATGCGGCACGCTTCGAGGACCAGCTCCTTGAGGAGCGGCTCGACCGTGACGACGGCAAGAGCGCGCGGCCGCGCAAGTTCCGGCGCGAGATAGACCGTCCGAAGGTGGAGCGGGCCCGAGTGGGCGACCCGTAGCGGGTGTCCTTCCGGCACCCACAGGCCGGAATCGGGCGTCAACAGCCACTGCGCCTCGGCGGCGGTGGCCCACATTGCTCCTCGGACGGAGTACACGAGCCGGGGCCATGCCGCCGCGTCCCACCGCATGGTCGCGCCCTTAGCGGTGTCCGTCGACCAGAAGCGGACAAGGACGCCCCGCTCGACCGTTTGGCGTAAAATCGGCATAAAGTGTCAGAACCTCGATATTCTGCCATGCCCGGAGCCCTGTAACATCCTGTCGTGTCGAAACACGCCGCTCCCTTCAACGTTTCCCATTTCGCCGTGAACGCCCATGACGTCGACCGCGCCGCCGACTTCTACGGTAGCGTGTTCGGTTGGACGTGCCAGCCGTGGGGCCCTCCCGGCTTCTTCCTGATCACGACCGGCGACGGGATCCATGGCGCGCTTCAGGGCGTCCAGGACCACCCTGTCCCGACGCGGGTCGGGGCCTTCGAGTGCACCGTATCGGTCGACGACGTGGACCGCGTCCTCGCTGAAATCGAGGCCAAGGGAGGGACGGTCCAGTCCGGGAAGGTCACGATCCCCGGGGTCGGTGACATCGCCCGCGTCATCGACCCCGAGGGGAACGTGTTCTGCATCGCCAAGTACAGCGACTGAAGGTCAGCCTTCGACGGTCAAGGAAAACTTCAGCGTCTTCGTCGTTCCAGGCTCTACAGAAACCTTCCACTGGGCGGTCGACGCGTCGAGCCTGACGCTCTTCTCGGATTCCGACACGAGCTTGGCGCCGTACCACGATTGGACGACCCGGACGACGACGCTGCCCTTCTTCTGGTTGGTCAGCGTCGACTCGACGTCATAGCGGAGATGGCGTTTGTCGAGCCGGGTCGTCTTGACCCTCTTTGTTTCGGCCCGGACGTCGAAGACGCTCGATAGGGTCAGACTGATGCGGTCGTCCCTCGGCGAGTCCGGTATCGAGGCGGCGCCGACATAGCGGCCACTGTCGTAAACGCGCACGGCCCCTTGGGGCAAGGGCATCCCTAGCCCGGACTTGACCGAGTTGGAAAAGCTGACCGCAAGCTGGGCGTTCTGGCGTTGGGGCCGGTCGCTCCCGTACATGTAGGTGTCGGGAAGCCTTACGCTGTAGTCCTTGGCGATCGGGACCGAGTCCGAAAAGAACATCTTCAGTCTGTTCATCTGGTCCGATGCGATCGTCGACGTCGACTGGACTTTGTACTCGTAAAGCTCTCCGACGACCTCGGGTGCACTGACTTGCGTCTTGCGCGCCGAAAATCCGGACATGTCTTTGTCCTCTGACTCGGACAAGGTGGCCGATCGCTGTGGGCTTTCGAACCTTCTTTCCCGTACGGCACGGTTTGGAGATCCGGCCACCAGAGTGACCGCCGCGCTGGGAAAGACCGTGCCTGTCGTGTTCGTGACGGTCGCCCAACACTCCAGTGCGGCCTTTTCGCCGTCCTCGTCCAGAGTCGCGACATAGTCCGCGCTCCAAGACAGGCCCCTCGTCAGATAGCTCACCGTCATTTCGGCGTCTCCGGCCGTCGTCGATTGGACGTCGGCCTTGAGGCTCGGACGCAGGACGACGTCGCCAGTGTCCGGTACGACCACGGTCGCAGGAGGGTTCACATAGAGTTTGCCGCCGCTTTCGAACACGGTGCCCCCCTCTCCGGCCGACTGGAGCATGCCCTTCAGTCGTTGCCCCTCGCGGCCGTTCTCGCCGTACCAGACGAGTTCGACCTCCTGTCCGAGATACCGCTTCAACAGATGGCCCGATTCGGCCGAACCCAGGTCGTAGGTGTTACCGACGACGTCAGCCTTGACGGCGCCCTTCCATCCGAAGAGGACGGACTCCGGATCCAAGACCGGGCTCACGTCACGCACGCTGACCTTCGTCTTGCCCTGTGCGAGGCGGACCGCCCGGGACTCCTGGACCATCGCGAAGTCCTGCTTGTAGACGGAGAGTTCGATGCCGGTCCGTTCTGACTTGGACACCGGTTCGGCGCGGGCGGTCCGGCCGCAACCGGTCGTCACGACCAAGGCGCAGGACGACAGGGCCAAGCCGGCCCAAACGATCGACCGCCGGTCGCGGAGCGGAGAGGAACGCAAAGTCTGCATGTCCTTGAGTGTCCGTCATCCGGCGGCTCGTTCAAGGGCCTAGCGGCGGTTACGATCCTGACTTCAGAGGGATCATGGTCGCCGCCCCGTCGCTCGTGATGCCTTGGGCGACGGAAATCCCGGTGAACGTGACTTCGTAACCTACGAAGACACCGGTCTTGGCGTCAAGATAGACCTTGCCCTCGGACGTGCCCGTGCTGCCTTCCGGTTGGAACGTCATTGTCGTGATCAGGCAGTCGCGCTCGTTCCACTTGCCCGGTCCGACGTATTCGATCTCGGACTTGCCCTTCGCCTTCGCGAGCGTCCATTTGGCTCCCGGCGCGGCTCCGTCCTTCGGCCACTTCACCCGGGCAAAGGCGGACATGACGTTCTCGATCTCGCTGCCCGGCTCGGGATGGTCGCCGACCGGTTCGCCGTCAGCGTCGACTTTGGACACGGACGGTTCGGAGGGCTGGTCCATGTCGTTGTCCATGATGTGGACCTTGCCGTCGACCATCTTGCTCTCGATCTCCATCACGCCCTTGTCGTCGACGGAGAGGATTTTGCGGGAGAGCTTTCCTGTGAACCGGCCCTCCTGTCCCATCGCTGTGAACTTCATCTCGAGCCCCCACACGAAAGTGTCGCCCGCCTTGGGCTTCATGGGTTCGACTTTGACGGTCTGGGCCTGGACGGACGCCACGGCGGCCAGGACGGCGAGGGATGCGAGAATGCGGGCCATGCCGCACGATACTGAGTGGGAGCCGGCCGGGTTTCAAGTCCGTATGACCTTTGTCACGGGCGCGCAGGCACGTCTGCCCGTACGGTATGCTGGAAGTTCGAGAGCACCCCTATGATCTTTGTCGCCACCGTGGCCGTCGCGGCCCAGCTTTGTATGCCCAAGGTGTCGACAATGGTACCGACGGATTTCCGCGGCAAGACGGTGCACTCCGGCCCTTCGGTCGGCGAAAAAGTCATCGCTTTGACCTTCGACGACGGGCCAAGCCCCTTCACCACGCCGCAGGTGTTGGCGACCCTAAAGCGCTACCACGCGCAGGCGACGTTCTTCGTCGTCGGTGAAATGGTGAAGGGCCGGGAAAAACTGCTCCGACGCATGGTCGCCGACGGCCACGTGATCGGCAACCATACGTTCTCGCACGCCTACCACCCGAGCGCCGAAAAAGCGGCGATCGAGGTCCATAACACGAACCTCGCCGTGTTCAAGGCCACAGGCAAGTTCCCGGTCGTGTTCCGCCCCCCGGGAGGATTCGCCGAATCGTGGACCGCGAAACTGGCCAAGAGCCAAGGCATGCCCTCCGTGATCTGGACCGGCGACAGCGGGGACTGCCGGACTCAAAGCTCCGATGCTGTCTACCGGAACGTCATCGCTCAGTCACGGCCCGGAGCGATCATTCTGATGCACGATATCAAACCTTGGACGACGGCCGCGGTCCCCCGCATCATGTCGACTTTGGCGGCTAAAGGGTATCGGTTCATCACGGTCCCCGAAATGCTCCAAGTCTGGCAGCGGGCCCGCCGGGAAGCCGCCGACTTGCGGCTTGCGGCCAACTCGAAGAAAGACCTCGCCGGCTGACAGGCGCTCAGACGGCCGTCGCCGCTTCCTGCTCGCCCCGCGATTGCGGGACGACGGACCCTTGTGCCGGATCGAGGTTGACGAACGTGATCGATCCGTTCGGTTTGACCTCGAGTCGGTAGCCCCGGACCTCGGCCGTCGGTCGCGCCACACGGATGTAGTCGCGGACTTCCTGAAAGTCTTTGGCCTGTTGGTCCCGGACCGCTTCGACCGTCGCGCCGGCCATGAATCGGGCATAGTCCGCGCACAAGGCTTCGGCCGGGCCGTCAGACGAAGGGCCGTGGAAGATCAGCAGCACCATTTCGATCTCGTGAGCGTGAAGGAGGAAGGCCAGTTCCTTGCGGTGACCGTCCGAGCGGACGAACTCGGCGCCGGAAGCCGAGAGCGCTCCTGGTCCGCCCGGCAGGTACAAGCGGTCGTACCTCTTGACCTGGAGGCGGTCGTCGAGGAACTCGTCCAAGTTCTCTTGCAGACGGCCGTCCGAGCACGCGACGACGAGGACGTGGGGACGTTCGGGGTTCCAAGGGATGTGGCTGTCGAAAGGGTGCGGCATCTGGAAGTCTGCCTCCAGTATGCTCCGAGACGACCGTGGCCGTCTGGATGTCCCGTTTTCAAGCCGGTCGGATCCTAGACTCTTGGGGGCGGCCAGGCCTTATCGAGTCTCCGGACCTGGGATTGACCACCGTGCCCGTCTCTTTTGACGGCCTGCACGCCGTGTTCCCTGACGGGACGCGCCTGTCGAAGGACACGCTCCTTACTGTCCGCAAAGCCGAGCGCAAGTGCTTCGTGTGCGACTCGGACGGCACCGTCGAGATCCGCGTCTTCAGCGAGACGACCGGGTGGGTCCGATCGCTCTGTCCGACCACCGGGGCACCGACGATGCTCGTATCAGGAATCCCGATGCACCGCATCAAGGACACCGAGCCGTGGGCCGACACGGAAGCGAAGGTCAGGGCACTCGGAAAAGTCCACGGCCGGGTGCTCGATACGGCGACCGGACTGGGATACTCGGCCGTGCTCCTGGCCGATCAGGCGGACGAAGTCGTCACCGTCGAGCTCGACACGGCGGGGCTGGACGTGGCGCGCCTGAACCCGTGGTCGCAACGACTGTTCACCGCTCCCAACATCACACAACTCGTCAGCGACGCGTTCGAAGCGGTAGAGGCTTTTCCGCCGGCTCGTTTCAACGCCGTCTTTCATGACCCGCCCACGATCCAACTTGCCGGCGAGCTGTACTCGCTGGAGTTTTATCGCCGGTTGCGCCGTGTCCTCTGTACGAAGGGACGTCTGTTCCACTACATCGGTGACCCGGACAGCGGATTGGGCAAGAAAGTGACCGAAGGCGTGATCCGCCGGTTGCACGAAGCGGGCTTCCCCAAGGTCGAACGACGGCCGGAAGCCTTCGGCGTGACCGCTTCCGTCCGAACGCGATAACTGCTAACATCCGCCCCATGGGAATCGACGGCAGTCTGACGCGGAAGGAGTTCCTCGGCACGGTAGCCCTCCTTGCGCTGACCCCCCGACAGGCCGGCGCCCAGACGCCTTCGCGAGGGCCGGACCTCAACGAGGCTGACCTCGCTGCAGCAGAAAAGGTGGCGGGGATCACGCTGGACGACGCCCACCGGAAACTGGCGGTACCTGGAGTCAAACAGAGCGTCGCGAACTTCCCTGGGATCCGCGCGCTCGACATGCCGAACGACGTCGAACCCCACACCGTCTTCACTCCGGTCGGACGACAACCTAAACCCGGCAAAAAGTCGTCCCTTAAGACAGCGCCTGTCAGAGTCTCTTCGGTACCGGTCGGCGAAGACCTGGCCTTTCTCAGCGTCACGGAAATCGGCGCGCTGCTTCGCTCGAAAAGGGTCACGTCGACCGATCTGACCGAGCTGTACCTGCAGCGTCTCCAAACGTACGGGCCGAAGCTGGACTGTGTCGTCACGCTCACCGCGGAACTGGCCCGAAGCCAAGCGAAGAAAGCGGACGCCGAACTCGCCGCCGGCAAAGTCCGCGGACCGCTCCACGGAGTGCCCTACGGCATCAAAGACCTGTTCGCCGTGAAGGGTTACCGAACGACGTGGGGCGCAGAAGCCTTCAAAGACCAGGTGTTCGACCACGATGCAGCGGTCGTGGAGAAGTTGACGGAAGCCGGTGCCGTCTGCCTGGCCAAACTGTCGTGCGGCGCCCTGGCCTACGACGACGTTTGGTGGGGAGGCCAGACGAAGAACCCCTGGAACACCAAGCAGGGGTCAAGCGGTTCCTCTGCCGGATCGGCGTGCGCGACGGCGGCGGGCCTTGTCGGGTTCTCGATCGGGACCGAGACGCTGGGCTCGATCATCTCGCCCTCGAACAGGTGCCGCGTGTCCGGCCTTCGACCGACTTATGGGCGCGTGAGCCGTTACGGCGGCATGGTCTTGACGTACACGATGGACAAGGTCGGACCGATCTGTAGGACGATCGAGGACTGCGCGGTCGTCCTGTCCTGCATCCATGGTGCGGACCCTCGCGACCTGGCTTCCGTGGACCGACCCTTCGATTATAGGTTCGATACGGACGTCAAAAAGCTCAAAATCGGTTTCCTGTACGGTGAGCGGGAAAGAGTCGACGATCCCGCACCGATGGACAAGGCCGAGTTCTTGAAACCGCTGCGCGATGCGGGCGCCGTCGTCCGCCCCGTCAAGTTCTCCGACCCGCCCGAAGGGATCTGGACCTTGCTGACGGCCGAAGCGGCGGCCACCTTCGACCGCCTGACCCGGTCCGAAGACATCGAAAGGATCGGCAAACTCTGGCCACCAGAGTTCCTGGCCGCGCGATACCTGCCCGCCGTCGAATACATCAACGCCCACCGGGCGCGTGCCCTGATGGCCAAGACCTTCGAAGAGGAGTTCGGCGACTTCGACGTCGTCGTGACCGACAAGTTCTGGGACAGCGCGTTCACGGTCTGCAACGGGACGGGCCATCCACAAGCGATCGTGCCATGGGGCCTGAACGGCAGCCAGCCTCGAAGCGTCTCCGTGATCGGAAGGCTGTACGGTGAGGGCGTCATGGCCGCCGTGGCGCACCGCATCCAATCGATGGGCGGCTACCATCGGCTACGGCCCGACGCTTCAAAGTACTAAGCCAGGCGGATCGACGACGCGCGCCGGGACATCGCCGACCGACAGGACCGTACCCGTCTCGGTGGCCCGGTTCGCGAGCATCGCCCCGGCCAAAGCGCCGAACCGGGGGCTTGTGCACGACCTCGTGACGTTACCGACCTTCGCACCGTCTTGGACGACGTCGGAACCAGGCAGGACGTCGGCGCCGCAAGACAGCACGACCCATGTCCGGTTCGTGTGGCCTCGACTATGGATGCGCTGTAGCACTTCCTGTCCGACGTAACATCCCTTGTCGTAAGCGACGTGGGCCTTCTCGAAACGGACGCCGAGCTCGGGTGGTAGCGTCTTTGAGTCCGTATCGGACCCGACGACGGGCAGGCCCTGTTCGAGGCAGACCGTCCGCCACGCTTCCACGTCGGCTTCGGGAACGTCGGCGGGCCTTGTCGCAAGGTCGGATCCGAAGGGTCCGGTTCGGGGAGACGGTCGGTCGCCGGGTACAGGGACTGGCGACTGCCAGGTCCAGACTTCGGTCGACAGGACGTCGAGCACCACGTCTTCCAAAATCACGAAGTCCGAGATGCGCCGTTCGAGGACGGCAAGGTCTGACGTCTGGAGGATCCAGGCGACGTCGTCCTTCCAGACACGGACGACGGCCTCGAGTTGCCCCGTCGCCTTCGTCAGGCAGGCGTCGAGGAACGACCGGCCGACGAGCCGCCGAAGGTCGTTCGTCACTTGGCCCTGCAACCATGTCTCCACATCGGCGCCGGACAACCGCACGAGCGCTCCTTCGATCCGCACGACGGCGCCCCGTCCGGTCAGGTCCGTGTATCCTCGCATCCGCAGTGGGATTGTCCCACCTGCGCCGCTCACGATGGGCCCGTTGCTCGTCTTCGCCGTTCTGGGAGGTTCGCTCGGTCTCGTCGACCGGGAGGTCAAGGTCTTCGAGCGCGCGGCCGCGAAAGAAATCCGGTCCAAGCTACAAGGCGAAGCGGCCCGCGTCAAGGTGGAGGCCGAGCCCGACGGACTGGGCGTCCTTTGGGGCGCGCTCGACCGTGCGACCATCACGGCCTCGGGATTCTCGGTGGACGAGCTCCCTCTCTTCGTGGAACCGGAGCGTTCTCAAGCTGGACGATGTGGAAACCTGACATTAAGGCTGCATGACTTTAAGTTGAAGGGGCTCCGCGTCGAATCGCTGGACGCGAGCATTCCGGCCTGCCGCTATGACCGGTCCTTGGCCCTGAAATCGAAGACGTTCCGCTTGAGCCGCTCGGGAACCGGATCCGGGACCGTTCGGATCCTGCAAGACGACCTGTCGGCGTTCGTGGAGGCCAAGTACGCCGAGATCAAGACGGCCAGAGTCCAAGTGCGGAGCGGCATCGTACGGGTGGACGGCTATGGCGAGTTCCTCATCGTCAAGACGGACTTCACGGTGATCGCGTCCTTGGTCCCCGTCGATGGAGAGAGGCTCGAACTGCGAGAGGCCACCGTTTGGTTCGACGGGCGTCGGGCCGATCCGTTCGCGGCCGAAACGTTGCTCAAGACCCTGAACCCGGTCGTGGACTTCGACTCCGACCTGGGGCTCTATGGCGCGGTCAAGGTCGAAAAACTGGAACTTCGCGACGGCGTCCTGACCGCGACGGGCAGGACGCGCATCCCCGTGCGGCCAGGGTCAAGGCCGCCAATGACGGTACTTCCAAAGGGTCAAGAACGCTTCCGGGGCGTCCGTCCACCGGATCTTCTTACCGGCCGCCTTCGACCGCGGCTCGTACCGGATCGGAACTTCGTGGATGTGTTCACCGAGCCGGACGGCCTTCGCCGTGACCTCGGGACAGAACTCGAACCGTTCGGACCGTAGCGACATCTCTTCGAGCAACGACCGCTTCAAGGCCTTGTAACACGTGGCTTCGTCCGTGATGCGATGGCCGTAGAGGAGCCGTACCGCCCAGACCAGCAACCGGTTGACGATCTTGTTCGGCAACGCCATGCCCGGGGGGAACCCGTGATGGAACCGGGTGCCGTAGACCACGCCGTAAGTGCCGTCCAAGATCGGGCCGACGAGCGCCGGCAGCTCTTCGGGCACGTATTCGAGGTCGGCGTCCTGGATGACGACGACCTTTCCCGTCGCCACCGTGAGCCCCTTCCGGATCGCCGCGCCTTTGCCGATCGAAGCTTCGTTGTGGAGGACGACGATTCGGTCACCGAACGCTTTGAGCTTCTCGGAAGTCGAATCGGTGCTTCCGTCTTCGATCACGATGACCTGTTTGGAGAAGGGGACGGCCAGGACCCGCTCGACCACTTCCGTGATCGTGTCCTCCTCGTTCTTGGCCGGGATCAGGACGGTGACGTCTGGCGCCTCTCCTTGGGGCATCTGCCCGCGAAGGATACCGGGCCGCGCGTAAACTCGGTACGGCATGGAGCGACCTTTCGAACTTGTGCTCTCCGGAGGGACGCTCGTTCCGGCCATGGCCGTTGGCGACGTCGGGATCAGAGACGGAAAGATCGCAGCGGTCGGTGACCTGAGCGGAGCGACGGCCGTCGAGACCGTGAACGTCCGGGGCCTCCACGTCCTGCCTGGCGTGATCGACAGCCAGGTCCACTTCCGCGAGCCTGGGCTCACCCACAAGGAAGACCTCGAATCGGGTTCCAGGGCCGCTGTCATGGGCGGCGTCACGACGTATTTCGACGAACCGAACGTCGATCCCACCACGACGACGGCCGAGGCCCTGGCCGACAAGGTCCTGCGGGCCGAGGGGCGTTCGTGGGCCCATTTCGCGTTCTGGGTCGGAGCTTCTCAGGACAACCTTGACGACCTCGCCCGTTTAGAAAGCCTCCCCGGAACCCCCGGGATCGGCGAGGTCTTCATGGGCAGCTCTACCGGGAACCTTCTCGTGCCCGATGATCCGTCCCTTCGACGTGTCCTTGAAAACGGGAAGCGCCGCGTCGCGGTCCATGCCGAAGACGAGTTCCGTCTGCGCGAGCGCAAGGCGCTGCTCAGCGCCGAGCCCCACGTCCGGGAACACCCGAACCTACGCGATGTCGAATCGTCTCGACTGGCCACTGAGCGCATTCTCCGCTTGAGCGCTGAGACAGGACGGCCCGTCCATGTCCTCCATGTGTCGACCGCGGTCGAACTCCCGATGCTCGCCCAGGCGAAGGCCGACGGCCTCGGGACGACGTGCGAGGTCACGCCTCAACACTTGACCTTCACGAGCGACGACTACGAAGCCTTCGGGACGCGTATTCAGCAGAACACGCCGATCCGGAGCGAGGAGCACAGGCGAGCGCTGTGGGACGCCGTCGTCGACGGCCTCTTCGACGTCGTCGGCAGCGACCACGCCCCGCACACGCTGGAAGAGAAGGCCAAGCCGTATCCACAGTCCCCGAGCGGGATGCCCGGTGTCCAGACCCTCCTGCCCATGTTGCTCGATTGGAGCGCACGAGAGGGGCGGATCGGATGGGCCGACATCGTGCGGCTGACGGCTTCCAATCCGGCCAAGCTTTTCGGCGTCGTCGGCAAGGGCGAGGTGCGGGAGGGCTTCGACGCCGACCTCGCCCTGGTCGACGCTGCCGCATCCTTTGTGGTCACGCCCCAATGGCTCCAAAGCAAATGTGGCTGGTCGCCGTACGAGGGGCGGACGTTGACGGGACGGGTCGTCCACACGCTCGTCGGCGGTCGGTTCGCCGTGAGGGACGGCGACTTGGCCGAGAAAGGTCTCGGCCAAGTCGTCCGTTTTACGGGCAATGGCTAGGCCAACGCGGCTTTGAGCAACTCGGCGTAGCGGTCGATCTCCGCCTTGGTCCGGACTTCGGTGACCGCGACCAAGAGGCTATGGTCCATATCCGAATAGTAACCGCCGAGCGGAAGTCCCGCCAATACGTGGTCTTTCAACAGGGCATCGCGGACGTGTTCAGCCGGCTTTGGCAGGTCGAGCACGAACTCGCCGAACACTTTGCCATGGAACCTCAGGTTGCCACCGGCTTCGGTGAGCTTCTTGATCGCGTACTGAGTGTTCTTGACCGTCGATTCGGCGACCGAACGGATCCCGTTCTTGCCGACCGCGATCATGTAGACCGTCGCGGCCAGGGCCATCAGTGCCTGGTTGGTACAAATGTTGGAAGTCGCCTTTTCGCGCCGGATGTCCTGTTCGCGGGTCCGCAGGGTCATCACATAGCCTGAGCGGCCGTCGTGGTCCGTGGTGCGGCCGACGATGCGGCCAGGGATGCTGCGTACGAACTCGCGCTTGCACGTGAAGAGGCCGAGCATCGGCCCGCCGAACCCCATCGGGATCCCGAGAGGCTGGCCTTCGCCCGTCACGATGTCCGCACCGGCTTCGCCCGGAGGGGGCAAGACTCCGAAGGCGGTCGGGTCTCCGCTGACGACGAACATCGCTCCGTGCGACGACGACTCCGCGCGGGCCTTACCGAGGTCTTCGATGATCCCGAAAAAGTTCGGTTGCTGGAGCAGTACGCAGGCCGTGTCACCGTCGAGCATGCCGTAATCGTGCGACGCGCCGTCGTTCAGCGGCAACGTCCTCACCTCGATCCCCATCGACCAGCAGTACGTGTCGAGGACTTGCCGATAGTTCGGATGCACGGCTTGGCTCACCGCCACGACCTTGCGCTTCGTCAGGCTGCAGGCCATGAGCGCGGCCTCGGCCAGGGCCGTCGCGCCGTCGTACATCGAGGCGTTCGCGACGTCCATGCCGTAGAGGTCCGCGACCATCGTCTGGAACTCGTAGATGGACTGCAGATAGCCTTGGCTCAGCTCCGGCTGGTACGGCGTGTAGGCGGTGAGGAACTCGCCGCGCGAGATGACGGCACCGACCGTCGCCGGGATGTACCGGTCATAGATGCCCGCGCCGAGGAAGCACGCGACCTCGCTGAGATCGGAGTTCTTCTCGCTCAGGACCTTCAAGTGTCGGTACAGGGCGTACTCGTCCATGCCTTCGGGCACGTCGAGAGGCCGCTTGAGTTTCAAGTCGTCCGGGATCTCCCGGAACAGTTCGTCGATCGTCGCGACGCCGATGGTCTCGAGCATCGCCTGGCGGTCGGCTTCGGTATGGGGGATGTAAGGCATGTCGTCAGCCGAGGGACGCCGTATAGGCGTCCGCGTCCATGAGGGCGTCCACCTGACCCGGGTCGCTCAGCTTGACCTTCACGAGCCATCCGCTCCCATAGGGATCGGAGTTGACCAGTTCGCTTTGCGCTCCCAGGCTCTCGTTGACCGCGGTCACTTCGCCGCTCACGGGCGAATAAACGTCGGAAACGGTCTTCACGCTTTCGACCGTGCCGAAGGTCTCTTCGGCGTTCAACGCGCGGCCCGGGGCCGGCAGATCGAGGAAGACGATGTCGCCGAGTTCGGACTGGGCGTGGTCCGTGATGCCGATCGTGGCCGTGTCGCCGTCAAGGCGGACCCATTCGTGCGACTTCGTGTACCGCAGGTCGGAGGGGACGTTCACGGCAGGCAGTTTACCGAGCCGCGCACGCGGGAAGGGACGCTTCGCCGCAAGAGGCGGTCGTCGGTTTGGGGGACAGGCCGCGGGCAGACGGCTGGAGGGTCGATTTCCTGCGAAACCGAAGTGGGCTCCCTGGCGCGAACATCGGTTACACTCCATCAGGGAATGTTCCCTGTTCTGTAGAATTTGAGGTTGCTCCTCCTCCTGTCCACCTCGGAGCGGACGAGGGCCACCATTGCGGGCTTGGTCTGTTTGCGTTGACAGCGTCCTTAAGTGAGACGAATATGCGAAAAACGCACAGCCTTCTGATCGTCGGCACGGTGTTGGCAAGCTCGCTTGCGGCAGTCCGTGCCATCAACCCGGGTACGACCACAGGGACTTGGAGCGGAGTCGGCAAGCTGGGGTTCTTCACCCCGACCACCTACACCGTGAGCGGCGTCGCGATCGGCGAACACTGGGTGCTCAGTTCCAGCCACGGGACGAGTTCCGACCATCCCAAGTACCAACTCGACGGAGGATCCACGTACAACGGAGTCTGGCTCTACAGGCACCGATGGGCCGACCTGAGCCTGATCGAGCTGGACGGCGAACAGCCTGGAGTAACGGACTACCACGACATCTATGAAGGCTCGGACGAGCTTGGCCAATTGTGTTTCCTTCAGGGTTACGGGATCCGTGGCCAGTACAACACCAACTCTTGCCGATGGGAAGACCTCGGTGGCACATATGGTGTCAACCGCGACGGTACGAACACGATCAGCTATGTACAAAGGTCTTCGATCGGCGGGGACTTCGACGGCTACACCTGCGCCGGGAAACTGATCGATACTTTGAACGACGGTGGCCCGACCTATGACGAATGTGGTGTCGCTGTCGGAGATTCGGGGGGGCCGACCTTCATCTACGACACGGACGGCTCGCCCAAAGTCGCCGGCATCCACTCTTCGGGTGGAGGCGGGACCGGCTCGTTCTTCGGCGACGCTCGGGTGAGCAAAAGCAAGCTGTGGATCGCGGGCGTCAAGTCGGGAACGTTCGCCAAAGGGGATTTCCCGATCTACTACTTCGAGCCCTGGTACGGCAACGTCATCGACGGCTGGGTCGACGAGACGACCGTGAGCGACGAGCAAAGGCTCGTCATCAAGCATGATCCGCCGGCTTATGGGACGGGCGTCCAGTTCGTCGTGAACACGTACGTCGAAACTTGGGCCGCCTTCACGTGCAAACTCGAGGCCCAAGTGCCGGAAGTAGCGTCCGGATCCGACGTCAAACAGAAGATCGAGATCTACAACTGGAGCACGTCCGCATGGGAACAGAAGGATCTCCGGACGGCGACGAGCACCGACTCGACCGTGACCGTTTCGATCTCCACGAACGTCGCGAACTACCTGAGTTCCGGGACAGCCAAGTTCCGGTTCACTTGGTACGAGGAGGATTCGGCTTCTGAGCAACTCTGGCACGCCAAGATCGACCGGATCGTCTGTCGCTAAGACATAAGGCGTAAAGCTCTACAGACCGTCGGCCCCAACGGTTGTCCATGGGGCCGACTCGTTTGCGTGATGCACGCTCTTGTCCCCGCTCAGCGGCCTATGGTCGTCACTCGGCCGATCTCGACGAGCCCGGTCGCCCGGCCCGTCGCCGTTTCCACGAACCGCGTGGCACCGACGTACGTGCCTTTGAGCAAACCGTCGAAGGCGGCGGAACCGCCCGGCCCGGTGAACGCGACGAAACCCAAGCTCTTGTAGGCCTTGGGTTGGGGGCGGTTGTTCGCGTTCCGGAGCCTCTGGGCGAGCAACTCGGTCAGCACCCCCGGCCGGTTGGCCGCATCCGCCGTAAAGACAAGTCCTCCTTCCTCCCCCACGCCGAGTCCGACCCCGACGCCGTCACCGACGAACACCCCGGTCGGAGGGTCGGAGGGCGCGTCGAACCCGCCGTGTACCTGCAGGTACTTGGCCGCGAGTCCGACGAAGAGGTTGACCGATCTCGGCACACGCAGCAACCCGGTGTGGGGGTTCCGTTCGGCGTGCCGGAGGGCATAGGCGTTCCAAGCTTCGACCTGGGCCAGGCTGAGCCCTTGCCAAAGGAAGTTGGCCCGGCGCAGGGCGTCGACCGAACCCCGCTGGGCGTCCGATATCTGTCCGTGCCGACTTGGAAGGTCGCGGATGACGACCCCGCAGTCGGTGTTGGCGTAGACCACGTTGCCCACCCGTCCCGACATCGAACCCAACCCGCCGCTTGTCTTCAAGATTGCCATGTGTCACTTCCTGCGGCTGCCCGCCGAACTACCCGAACCACCCGAACCTCCGAACTCCCGAACTAGCCGAACTTCCGGACTTCCGAACCGGCCTAACTGCGCCTTACAGGACATGCCTGGTCCACCGTCCGCACTTCTATGAATCATCGGACGTCCGGGGCCCGGACTCCAGGCGAAGCCAGGCCGAGATCCGGTCGTTTTCGGTCGTTGACCGGACATTGACCGGACGTTGATCGGTCTTCGAGCGGTCTAGCAAGGGTGTGCGACCGAGTTACAGATCTGGCGCTCATCGGCTCTTGACATGAGTGCTAGTCCCAAATCCCCCGCCTCCTTCCAGGTCCGCGGGGGCCGATGCTAACCTTCAGCGTGCTTTTTTGGCCTGTCGCCGCGCTTTCGCTCCAAGATCCACCGAAGGGCGTCGCGGGGCATGCGATGGTCTACAGCGCCCGCCTCAAAGCCGTCGTCCGGGTCGGGGGCGAGGAGTTCGGCGTCACCCCGCTCATGAAGTGGACGGGGCACGACTGGGACACGGTCGAAGGGAGCGACCTGCCCGCGCGCTCCTTGGCCGCGGCGGCCTGTGACACGGAGGGCAACCTCCTCGTCCATGGCGGCGCGAACGGCTCGAAGGAGGCCGACGGGAGCAGCCGCTTCCACGTGACGGGCGGGACTTGGTGGTGGAACGGAGAAGGGTGGCGCAAGGTCGCGAGCGACGGGCCTGCGTTCCGCGACCACCATGCCGTCGCCTATGACGCGGCCCGGAAGGTCTTCGTCCTCTACGGCGGCAGCGACGCCGATCCCACCGGGCGCACGACCCTGTTCGGCGACACGTGGGAATGGGCCGACGATCATTGGACGAAAGCGGCCGACGCCGGGCCCGCCCCCCGGGCGCACTGTGCCATGGTCTACGACCCCCTGCGCAAGCTCACACTGATGGTCGGCGCCGGGCCGGACTCCGCGACCTGGGGCTGGAACGGTAAGTCCTGGCGTCGGCTTGCGGAGGGTGCTCCTGCCGACCGCACGTCCGTCCGCATGTGCTGGGACACCAAGGCGAAGCGCGTCCTGCTGTTCGGCGGCTCGAAGGACTGGACGTTTGCTTCGGACACCTGGGCGTGGGACGGGAAGGCGTGGAAAGTCGTGGCCAAGGAGGGGCCCCCGGGGCGCATGGTGCACGGCTTTGCGTTCGATGAAGCCCGGGGAGTCGCCGTCCTCTTCGGCGGCGCGACGCGGACGGACGTCCTCGGCGATACCTGGGAGTTCGACGGCAAACGCTGGAAGCAGACCGGCGGCTAGGGTGCCAAAGTGCCGACTACCATCAGCCTCTTAGGCCTGCTATCTGCTATCTGCTGTCTGCCGGCTGCCAACTGACAACTGCCAACTGCCAACTTCAGACCATCGACCTCCCCGCCCCCTAACTACCCTCCGCCCTCCGACTACGCCCGGTAACCTCGGGTCAGCATGAGTTTCCGCATCGAGAAGGACTCGCTTGGCGACGTGCAGGTGCCCGAGGGCGCCTACTGGGGCAGCCAGGCCGAGCGGACCCGCAACCTCTTCCGCATCTCCGGGCTCACCGAGCATCCGAAGATGATCGACGCCTTCGTGATGCTGAAGAAGGCGTGCGCCGAAGCCAATACCGAGCTCGACCTGATCAGCACCGAGCAGGGCAGCGCGATCGTCCAGGCGGCGAACGAAGTGTTGGAAGGCAAGCTCCGGGACCAGTTTCCGGTCGACGTGTTCCACATGGGCGCGGGCACGAGTTTCAACATGAACGTGAACGAGGTCTTGGCCAACCGGGCCGAAGAGATCCTCGGCGGCAACCTCGGTCGGTACGAGAAGGTCAACCCCAACGACCACGTCAACTACGGACAATCGACGAACGACACGTTCCCGACGGCCATGAGGGTCATGGCCCGTCTCATGCTCGCCGACCTCCTTCCCGCCGTCGACAAACTGGCCGAGGCGTTCGAAGCGAAGGGCAAGGAGTTCGACCACGTCCTGAAGAGCGGCCGGACGCACTTGCAGGACGCCGTTCCGATCCGCTTGGGCCAGGAGTTCACGGCGTACGCGGTCGCCGTCCGGAGGGCCAAGAAGTGGCTGGAAGACGCGGCCCGCGGGCTGGAAGAGCTGGGGATCGGCGGCAGTGCCGCAGGAACCGGGCTCAACACGCATCCCCGCTACCGTTTCATCGTCGTCAAGCGGTTGCAGGAGTACACCGGCATTCCGTTCCGGGCGACCGACGACATGCGCGAGGCGATGCAGTCGCAGTTCTGCATGGGCGCCCTCGCCGCCGGCCTGAGGCTTTTCTGCAACGAACTGACCCGCATCACCAACGACCTGCGAATCCTCTGCTCCGGGCCGCTCACGGGTCTGGCCGAGATCGTTCTGCCGCCAGTCCAACCCGGTTCGAGCATCATGCCCGGCAAGGTCAATCCGAGCATGGCCGAGAACATGAACATCGTCCTGTTCCAGGTTCTCGGACAGTGCCAGTCGATCGACGAGTGCGTCCGCGCCGGACAGCTCGAACTCAACGTGATGATGCCGGGCATGGCGTTCTCCGCGCAGTTCGGGATCCAGATCCTGACGAACGCGCTCCACACGTACGTCGACAACTGCATCGTCGGGATCACCGCCAACGAAGACGTGTGCCGGCATTACGCTGAGACGTCGCCCTCGTTGGCGACGGCCCTGAACGTGTTCATCGGGTACAAGGCCGCGGCGGACGTGGTCAAGACCGCGCTCAAGGAAAAGAAGCCGATCCCACAGGTCGTCCGGGAAAAGGGACTGCTCGACGAAGAGACGTTGGCTAAAGCCCTTGATCCGGCCTTGCTGACCGAACCTGGCATCCCCGGACGATAGGTGCCGAAACTTGTGTTAGACTGAACCATGTCCGCGCGGTTGACGGCTCTCTGCGTGTGTTCTGCACTGTTGTTCCCTGCAAACGCCGATGTCACTAACGGTAACTTCGAGATACCTGGCCTTGGCTCAGGTAACTGGTCGTTCAACACTCCGGACGTTCCAGGTTGGACGCTGAACGGAAGTTCTGGATTAGCCAACGGCAATACGGTCTGGGGAAACGGCGGACATTCGAGCGAACAGTTCGCCCTCCTGCAAAGTACTTGGACACCTGGATCTGTGACCCAAACGCTCCATGGCCTGACCCCAGGGAACAAGTACAGACTCCGGTTTTGGCTCAGGCAAAGACCGGGTGAGATCGGAACTCCGATACTAGTCACTAAGGACGGGTCCTTGGACGTCTTTACCGCTTTGAGGCCGTTCAGTAGGAACTGGATCGAATTTGCTACGGACTGGTTTTTTGCTGGAGCATCCGATCAGACGTTTACTTGGTCGGTTAACGATGACCGAAGCTTCCTGACGACCGAACTGGACGATATCGTCTTGGAGAGTTGGCCGCCACCTCCACCAGTAGAATCGGTGCCAAACCCTGGATTCGAGCTTCCAGTGATGGCCGAAGGCGAATGGAAGCTGCAACCCACTTCTTTGAGCCTCTCGTGGCAGTTTTCCGCTAGTTCTGGCCTTGCGAACGGTTTGACGCAATGGGGTAATGGAGCTGGGGAAGGAACCCAATATTCGTTCTTGCAGAAGTCCGGGAAAATTGCTCAGCTCATCGGCCCTCTGGATACTGGCAAAACCTATGCGTTGCGTTGCTTGATGATGCGTTCGACCATCGGAACGAACGGGATTCCGGTCGAATTCCGGTTTAATGGAGTAAAGATCATACCGTCACGACTCGTGAACACAGATCATTGGACTGACGTCAGGTCTGACCCGTTCTTTGGGCCGGACTACCCCTACCTAGAAATCGTCGCAGCCTCGAGCGGAGGTTCAGGAGCCGAACTGGTCGATGGATTGCAAATCATAGAAGCCATCGGTTCGCTCGCCGAGTCCTACTCGATCCAGAGAGGTATTCATAAGAGGGGGACTCTGGAGTCTCTAGTCTCTAGTGACGATGACAGGTTTGAGGTTCAAAATGGTTTCGTCGCCTTTCAAGGTGAGGCTCCTGTTCAATTCATACTGAAAGGCACTTCATTCGTTCTAACGCCTAAGTACCTTTCGTTAGCTATTGAAGGTTCTGCGCCTGGAATCGGATTGCAGACTGATGTTAGCCTTTATGATTACGTTGCAGGTACATGGGTCACGATCAAGCAGCTAATGTTAAGCGATATTGATCAGGTGTTCACGATTACGCCCAGTGGGCCTGTCGACCAATTCGTGAATTCTCTTACAGGGGAGATCAAAGTGCGTTTTGCTTCGAAGGCGAACCAGGTCGCGCCTCTGAACATGTGGCGGGCGCGATTCGACCGATTCAAATGGTTCCTGGGAAATTGACAAACCGTCATGCACACATAAGGACCGATTACGTCGCACCGCATCTCCAGTTGAGCGACCTAGATCCCGACCCCGCGGCCCAATGGAAGACCTGGCTGGACGGGGCGTTCGCGGCGGGCGTCACCGAACCCCATGCGGCTTGCCTCTCGACAGTCGGTCCGAACGGCCGACCCAGCGGCCGCATGGTATTGATTCGACTTCTAGATCCTGGCTTGCTGACCTTCTTCACTAACTACGAAAGCCGTAAAGCCCTCGAACTCTCGACCGCGCCGTGGGCCGCCTTGACCTTCTATTGGCCCGCCCTGCACCGTCAGGTCCGCGTCGAGGGCAGCGTAGAACGAGCCTCGGCAAAGGACTCCGACGCCTATTTTGCGGGAAGGCCGTATCAAAACCGACTGGCATCGGCTGCCAGCCCGCAAAGTCGCGTCATTAGTGATCCCGGCGAAGTCGAAGAGACGATCGTCCGCCTCAAATCTGAGTTTCCAGACCATGTGCCGAGACCGGCCAACTGGGGCGGCTTCGTTTTGACGCCTGACAGGTTCGAATTCTGGCAAGGGCAACCTGCGAGACTCCACGACAGGTTTCATTACCGACTGACCGGTGGCCAGTGGGTCATAGAGCGCCTTGCTCCGTGATGCAGCAGCTTCTTTGACGCGTCTGAAACGTATGAGCATCGTCGCCGCGCTTCTGGTCACATCCCTGTTGGGCTGTCAAAGCTTATCGAAGGAGCAGCAAATGGACGCTTCGACACAAAAAATCGTCGAGTGGATGAAGAAGACGACGGGTTCGAGCCAGAACCCGACGCCCTCTGTCGTGATGACCGAGGGGTTGAAAGCTCTGATGCCGGGCGTCTCGGTGCAAGCGGTCCACTATCGCGAGTTCCCGGTGCAAGCCGTTCCGAAGAGCCCGATGGCCGTCCGGAGCGTCTTCCTCGTCGACAAATCCGGAAAGGTCGCTCTCTTCACGAAGAGGGAAGACTTCGCCAAAGCCTTCGTCGCCCGTGTCGCACCGGTCGGGTCGGAGGGGCAGGCCCGCGACTTGGCCCTCGGTTACGCCCGTGCTTCGGCCGAATTCAGCCAGGACGGGTTCTTCAAGTTCACGGTCCAGCCCGAAAACGTCATCGTCAAATCGGCGTCAGGCTCCTTGACCGTCACCGCCAAGGTTCCCGTCGTTGAAAAGGGTGGCGACACGGGCTCACTGGTCTCGACGCTGACGTTCGCCGTCGCCCAAGGAGGCAAGGCGAAACTGACCGCCGTCCGGGAGTCGGACACGATCAAGCCTGGTGTCCGCCCTATCTGTCAGTGCACCCTGTTGCTCGACAAGAACCCGATCGTCCGCAAAATGGCCGAACGCGATTTGCTGGTGATGGGCAAGGACGCCTGGCCGTACGTCGAGGAACAAATGGCTCTCGCCTCGCCCGAACTGAGAAGGGAGATCGAGCGCGTTTGGAGACGGATCCTGAACGGCGAGCGCTGAGCTATCGGCGCGGATGGGCGGCCGTGTACTTGCGGCGGACTTCTTCGGTGTCGAGCTGCGTGTAGACCTGGGTCGTGCTGACGCTCGCGTGCCCGAGTAGTTCTTGTACGGTGCGGAGGTCGGCCCCGCCTTTGAGAAGTTGAACGGCGTAGGTGTGCCGCAGGACGTGAGGCCCGACGTGTCGCTCGATCCCGGCCGCCTTCGCGTGCTTCTCCAGAATCCTGTAGGCCATCGAGCGGCTCAGGGCCCGGCCGTGCCCGTCGACGAAGACCTCCCCGACCGGGCGTTTGACCAAGTGCGGGCGCCCTTCGACCAGATACCGCTCGATCCAGGGCAAAGTCAGGGCGGGAAGAGGGATCCATCGGGTCTTGCCCCGCTTTCCCGTGACCCGGAGCGCGGCCGTGTCCAGACTGAGTTCTTCGAACCGCAGGCCGCAAGCCTCGCTCACCCGCAATCCGGCTCCGAACACCGTTTCCATCAGCGCACGGTCGCGCAACCCCTGGGGCGTTTTGAGATCGGGGGCGTCCAAGAGCCGCTCGAGGAGTTCCAGAGGCAGCGCCTTGGGAAGGCGCTTCGGCAAGCGCGTCCCGCTGACCGACGGCAGCTCGCATTCGGGTCCCTGGTGTCGGTGCTTGAGGAATTTGAGAAGCGAGCGAAGGCTCGAGACCCTCCTTCGGAGCGTCGTCACTTTGAGCGGCGGTCCGAGCGACGAACGGTAACGGGCCAGGACCGCCGGGTCGACTTCGCTCCAGTCCGAGAGGCCAAGACCGCGGAAGAACGACGCGGCCGACTCCAGGTCGTTCCGGTAGGCCGTCACCGTGTGGGGACTGGCGTCACGCTGGCCCCGGAGGTGGTCGAGGAACCACTCGGCGGCGTCGGCGAACCCGTCTTGCGCTTCCATACCCATATCGTAGGACGGACGTACATCATGTCGTGCACCTCGGCCCACGCCGCAGGCAGGTACGGCTCCTTCAGATCGAGGTCGTATTCGGCCTGCAACTTCTGGACGAAGGCCTTGTAGTCGGCGACCTGTGCCGTGAAGGGGCCCGGATCCCGTCCGGACGCCGCGACCCGGTCAAGCCCCTCGGTCTCGAAGCTGGAGAACACGACGTAACCGGGCTTGAGGTCGAGCAGTCGGACGTCCCAGTTCTTGCGCTGGGAGTGGTCTTCGGGCAAGTATTGGACGAGGCCGGGCCCAAACTCCTCGATCATGGTCTGGCGCCGACTGTCGAACGGCACGGCGCGCGGCAGTCCGACCTGCCTGTAGAAGGGCGGCGTATAGAACCAAGGGTCGCTGACGAGGCCGATCGTCCTGTCGTCACCAGCCTTGAATCTCTCGATGAACGTATCGACGACGACGTCGCGTGGATCTTTACCGACCATCGCCATCGTGGCCTGCGCCGTCGTGAGCAGCCCACCGCCGGGTATCCCGCCAAGTCCGATCACCCCCAAGGCACCGAGACCGACCCACCTTCGGTTCGGATGGACGTGCGCCCGTCCGACGATCCAGCCCGCACCGACGGCGAGAACAGGGACCAGAGGCAGCGCATAGCGCAGGAACTTGACTTCCGCACGCGCGATCAAAACAAAGTAAGCGACGAAGAAGACGGCGAGCGCCACGGCCCACACGTGCCTTTTGACGGCCGCCCGGCCCAGACCGGCCAAGCCCAGGCCCGTAAGGATGAGCCCGAACCCTATGAAGAGGTTCGTGAGGTGATACAGGAAGCCTGGGGCTGTTCCGGCGAAAACGAGTCCATGGCCTTCCGATGTGTGCGCCATTTCGTATAGGAAATCCCTCATGAACTTAGCGTTATCAATGAGAATTCCCGGCGTCGTGACGACGAACGCGACCAAGCAGACCCCGGCCCCGGCCACAAGGTCGCGCCACTTACGCTCCATCCCGCAGACAACGGCGAGCGGCAAGAGCCCCAGCAACCCCGTGTACTTCGTCCCTGCGCTCAAGCCAAAGAACAGGCCCGCCAAAACGGCAGCACGGACCTTGTCCGCACCTTGGATGCGCAAGCACCAGAGAAGTCCGAGGGTCAGGAAGAAGACGGCAGGGACGTCGACGGTCTGGAACCGGGAGTGGACGACCAGTCCCGGCGCTACCGCCGTCGCAAGGCCGCCGAACACGGCACCGACCCAATGTGTGCGGCTCCATAGGATCAAGAACACGACCCAGGCTATGCCGGCCCCGGCCAGGCAACCCAGAACCCTCCCTGCCAGGTGGTACTTACCGAGCGCACGGACCTGAGCTTCAGGGTCTTTCGGATCCGGTGCTCCGCCATAGACGTTCACAAAGTCCGTCGAAACGCTCAATAACGTAAGGTAAAGGGTTCCATAGTTGTAAAAACCAGGAGCGAACTTGCCTTCAGCAGGCTTGACCTGCCGGCTATAAGACCAGATGACCGGCTCGTCCGGGTGGTAGCTCCAGTCATGGCGGTCGTCGGGCAGTCCCCAACCGACGCCGGCCGACCGGATCAAAAAAGCGACGAGGAAGAGGGCCAGTCCGATGACGGCCGGATGGGTGAACCTCTTCATCGCCGCGAGTATAGCGGTTGGACGGGCGCGCCGGTCGGTGGCGCCTCGAAGGGCCGCCGGTACACTCCCGGCCCATGCTCGACAACTTGACCCGGCGCCTTGCCGGTGTCTTCGCCGGACTGCGGAAGAAGGGCCGGCTCAACGAGGACGACGTCACGGCGATGCTCCGTGAGGTCCGGGTCGCGTTGCTCGAGGCCGACGTCAATTTCGCAGTGGCCAAGGACTTCGTCGCCAAGGTCAAGGACAAGGCCATCGGTGAAGAGGTCTTCGGTAGCTTGACCGCTGACCAGACGCTCCTTAAGATCGTCCGAGACGAGCTGGTGGACCTGCTCGGGGGCCACGACGTGCCGTTCCAGTGGAGCCCGTCGCCTCCGACCGTCGTCCTGATGGCGGGATTGCAGGGCTCGGGCAAGACGACGACGTGCGCGAAGCTCGCGAAGTGGCTCTTGAAGCAAGGCAAGAAGCCTCTGCTCGTGGCTTGCGACCTTCAACGTCCGGCTGCGGTCAAACAACTCGAGGTCTTGGGCGAGCAGGTCGGAGTCCCGGTCTTCGGTCCGAACGGCGTCAGCGAGGGCCCGACCTCGGCTGCTGTGGGCGGGTCGACCGATCCCGTGGCCGTCGCCAAACGGGCCATGGACTATGCCCGGCACTACTTCCTGGACGTGGTCATCGTCGACACGGCCGGCCGGCTGAGCATCGACGAACCGTTGATGGCCGAGTTGAAGTCGGTTTCGGCGGCCGTGCGGCCTTCGGAGACGTTCCTCGTCCTTGATGCGACGGCGGGCCAAGAAGCCGTGAACGTCGCCCAAGCGTTCCACGAGAGGCTGACCCTGACCGGCGCCGTCTTCACCAAGCTCGACGGAGACGCCCGCGGTGGGGCCGTCCTCAGCGTCAAGTCCGCAACGGAGGTGCCGGTCCGGTTCATCGGCGTCGGCGAGCAGGTCGAAGCCCTGGACGTGTTCCATCCGGACCGCATGGCCGAGCGGATCATCGGGATGGGCGACGTCATGGGGATCATCGCCAAGGCCGAGGAGGCGTTCCAAGGGGAAGACCCGACGGAGATGCTGGACCTCCAGACGAAGATGCGGACGGGGAGGATGGACTTCAACGACCTGCTCCAGCAGTTCCGGATGCTCCGGAAGATGGGCCCGATCAAGAACGTCATGAAACTGATGCCGGGAATGGCGACGGCGCTTCCTGAGGGGGCGCTGGACCAGATCGACGAGAAGCAGATGGACCGGGTCCAGGCCATCGTCCTCAGCATGACGCCACACGAGCGTTCGAATCCGGATATACTGAACGGCTCCCGTAGGCGGCGCATCGCCCGAGGCTCGGGGACCAGTCAGGAAGAAGTCAACCGACTGATCGAACAGCTTCACCAGATGCGCAAAGGAATGAAGCAGCTCTCCCACATGGAGAAGCGGATGAAGCGGTTCCGCCGACGGTAAGGCCTGGTACGCCGACCGGGCCGCACGCCGTGGGGCGGACAGGCGAAGAGAACAAGACACATGGTGAAGATTCGACTTCGAAGGATGGGGCAGAAGCACCGCCCGTTCTATAGGATCGTGGTGGCCAAGAGCACGGCCGGTCGCGGTGGCAGCTTTATCGAGATCCTTGGAACGTACAACCCCGTCTCCAAGCCGTCCACGGTCACATTGAACGGCGAGCGCTCGCTCGAGTGGCTCATGAACGGGGCCCAGCCGACGGAGACCGTCGCTTACATCCTGCGCAAGGAGGGCGTGCTCGACAAATTTTTTGAAGCGCGACCGAACGCCAAGGGCGACTACAAGTTCCTCGACAAGCGCACGGCGATGATGAGCAAGGAGTCGGTCGTCAAGGACGCTCCGAAGACCGAAGCCGCCGCGCCTGCTCCGGAAGCCCCTGCCGCGACGGAAGCCCCGGCTGCGGTCGAAGAGGCCGCCCCGGTCGAAGCAGCCGCAGAGGCGCCGGCACCTGAGGCCGCTGCCGAAGTTCCTGCCGAAGTTCCTGCCGAGGCTCCGGCCGAGGAAGCCTGATGGACCTCAAGCGGTTCGTGGAAGAGCTCGTCCGGATGACCGTGTTCGAGCCGGACGTCGTCAAGGTGGACGAGCGCAACGACCGAGGCACGAAGCTGTTCTCGGTCACGGTCGCCCCGAACGACGTCGGACGGGTGATCGGAAAGGACGGCCGCGTCATTTCCTGCATCCGCCAGCTCGTTTCGGCGGTCGGGGCCAAAGCCCATCAGCGGACGGCGGTCAAGATCCTCGCGGACTGACCCTATGGCACCCTCCGGGTCCTTCCGGCCGGTCGGCAAGGTCGTCGGGACCCACGGCCTCAAAGGCGGTCTGAAAGTCCGTCCCTTGACCGACTTCGTCGAACGGTTCGACCCCGGTTCCGTCGTCTACCTCCTTGGTCAAGCCCGGAAGATCCGAGCCTGCGGTTGGCACAAAGGTCAGGCCCGTATCGAGCTCGAAGGGATTTCCGACGTGACCACCGCCGAAGCGGTCCGTGGTGAATCCCTTTCGGTCCCCATCGAAGACCTTCCTGAATTGGACGATGGCGAATACCTCGCGTCCGACCTCATCGGGATGGCCGTCGAAACACCGGACGGACGGAAGATCGGCACCTTGGACGAAGTCGTGGCGTCGCCCGCCCACGACCTTTTCCGCATCGGTGACGTCTTGATTCCGGCGATCAAAGAGTTCGTTCTGGACATCGACGTGAAGGAACGGAAAATCGTCGTCGACCCTGTCGAGGGCATGCTTCCCGGAGAAGAGGCGGTCGAAGTCCGGTGAGTCAGTTCATTGACTCTGCGATCGTCCGGTTGACTTCGGGCAAGGGAGGAAACGGGGCGGCCAGCTTCCACCGGGAGAAGCACGTCCCCCGAGGTGGGCCGAACGGTGCGGACGGCGGACGCGGCGGCGACATCGTGTTCGTGGCCGACCGCGGCGCCCGGACCCTCTATGATTTCAAACTCCGCGACCATTACGAGGCCCCCAACGGGACCGACGCCCACGGTAACAAGAGCGGCAAGGACGGGAACGACCTCACCATCCGCGTCCCTGTCGGCACCGTCGTCTTCGAAGAAGACGGCGAGACGATGGTCGACCTCGACACCGACGGCGCCTCGTTCGTCGTCGCCAAGGGCGGTCGTGGTGGACGGGGGAACCTGCACTTCACGAACAGCGTCCGGCAGGCTCCGACCATCGCCGAGAACGGTGAGCCTGCCGAGACGGTCGCCGTCCGGCTCGAACTGAAGCTTCTGGCCGACGTCGGGTTGATCGGACTTCCGAACGCTGGGAAGTCGACCATCGTCAGCGCATGCACGGCGTCCAAAGCGAAGATCGGAGCGTATCCGTTCACCACGATCGTCCCGAACCTCGGAGTCGTCAGCATCGGCGACGTCACGTTTGTCATGGCCGACATGCCCGGCCTGATCGAAGGGGCCAGTGAAGGTGTCGGACTCGGCGTACAGTTCCTCAAACACGTCGAACGGACGCGCGTGCTCGTCCACGTCGTGGACGCCTTCCCGTTGGACGGGACGGATCCGGTCGAGAACTACAAGACCGTCGAGTCCGAGCTCGCGAAGTATTCCGAAGATTTGGCCTCGGCGCCCCGTCTGATCGCGTTGAACAAATCGGACTTAGGGCCGCCGGGTTCGACGGATCCGCTCGCAGAGTCGCTGACCGGGTCCGGGCATCCGGTCTTCGTCGTCTCCGCCGCGACGGGCCAAGGGCTTCAGCCCTTGCTGTACGCCGCGGCCGAGGCTCTGGCCCGGGAGGACGCCAAGCCGAAGACGACGGTCGTCCGGCCCAAAGCCGTCGACCGGCTAGACGATGCATGGGAGATCGTGTCCGAAGGCGGGACGTTTATCGTCAAGGGCAAGCGGATCGAGCGCGCCGTGGAGATGACGCGGCTCTCGAACTCCGAGTCCCTCCGCCATTTGCACCGCAGGCTTCATCGCATGGGGGTCATCGACAAGCTCCGAGAGGCCGGTGCCGAAGACGGCGACAACGTCAGGGTCGGCGGTTTCGAGTTCACGTTTATGGAGGGCCGGTGAAATACGGCGTCTTCGGAGGCACGTTCGACCCGCCACACCTCGGACATCTCGAAGCGGCCAAGGCCGTGCGGGCCGCCTTAGGCCTGGACGAGGTCGTGATCGTTCCCGCCAACCGGAACCCCCTCAAGACGCGCAGGGCCACCTCCGCGACTCACCGGCTCAAAATGTGCTCGCTCCTCGTGGCGGGAGAGGAAGGTCTGACCGTCTCCGACATCGAGATCACCAGGGGCGGGCCGAGCTACATGGTCGACACGATCGAAGAGTTGAAGATGGTTCGGCCAGGGGACTACTGGCTGATCCTGGGCGCGGACGCCCTGCACACGTTGCCGGAATGGCGGGAGCCTCGCAAGCTCGCCGGCCTGTGCCGGATCGCGGCCGTGGCCCGTGAGGACGTCGCGTTGGACACGACGATCGCCGGGCTCGGGCCCGATTTTCAGTACTCGGTCGACAAGGTTCCCATGACAGAAGTCCCCGTTTCATCGTCTAAGATCAGAGAGGAGTTCGCACGCGGACTCGTCGCGACCAAGTGGCTGTCACAGGCCGTTCGGGAGTACATCGAAAACATTGGCCTCTACAGAGAGTAAGAAGAACGCCCCTGCCGCCGAAAAGGCGGAGCTCGTCCGTGAGTTCGCGGACGACATCAAGGCGGAACGTATCGACGTGATCGACGTCCGTTCGAAAACGCCCGTCACCGACTTTCTCGTCGTCTGTTCCGGCAACAGCGACACCCATGTCGGCGCCATCGCGGACAAAGTCGCCGATCGTCTGCGCGACCTCGGCATCAAGCCGATGAGGACGAACGCCGGCCCCAACAGCGGTGGATGGATCTATTACGATTTCGGGGACGTCGTGTTCCACGTCATGCTTGAGGAGAAGAGGCAGTTCTACGACCTGGAGACCCTATGGAAGACGACGCCGCCCGACCCGACCCTACTGGACTAAGTCCGGAGGGAGGGCCCGAAAACGCGGACGCTGAGCCGGAACCGTTGCCGGATCCGCCGACTCCGGCCGAAGCGGAAGAGGCAGAAAACCTGGTCCGACAGGCGAACTTGGCTAAGATCCGAGGCGACAAGGACGGGTTCCAAAGGCTTTTGGAGCAGGCAGCCTCCGTGGCCCCGGGATCGAGCACCGTCCAAGAAGCGTTGGGCGACGCCTACTCCGAGCGCCGGCAAGTGCGCAAGGCCAAGGAGGCGTACCACGCCGCCGTCCGGCTCGACCCCTCGAACGCTTCCGCTGAGCGCAAGTACGGAGAAGCCGTCCTCGCGATCCAGATCGCCCTCGACCCGGCCTTCGCTTTGGCCCCGGACGACGGCTCGTTCGCCAGTGGGAAGGCCTCGGCCATCCTGTCGTTCCTGATCCCGGGGCTCGGTCAATTGGCGAGCGGATCGACCGTGTTCGGCGGTGTCCTTCTCGGAATCTGGGCGTTAGCGCTCGCCTGGGCCGTGTCGGTTCCGAACGGATTGAGCAAGATCCCTTTCCTCTTCCGCGGAGGCACGGTGGACTTCAACGGTGCGGTCATGGTCCCGTTGTTCCTCATGGCGGCAGCATGGATCGTGGGCATCGCCGAAGCGAGCGCCAAAGCGAAGAGGGTCCAACCCAAGAAGTTCGAGCGGCCCGTGCCTCCCGTCGACAAGAAGTTCGAACTCTGACGGCATCGTCCACAATCGTTCCGTGAACACTTGGTCGTCCGACGGTTTTCTGTACGGTCTCTGGGCCAACACGAAGTGGCTCGAAGCGCTCCCGCTGTTCCAGGACCGGCCCCGGGCCGAACGCGTCTTGGGCCACGTCCTCTTCGCGGAGACGGTCTGGCTCGATAGGATCGAGGGCCGCGACTTGACCTATCCTGGCCCCGACCATGTTCCCGTGCCCTCGCTGGACTTGTTCCAGGAGTCGTGCGACCGTTGGCTCGCATGGTTGCCGACGGCGGACTTGGACAGCCGCATGACGTTCGCGCGTTTCGACGGCACTCGGTATTCCACCGTCCTGAGCGACGTCGTCCGCCATGTCGTCAACCACGGGACGTACCATAGGGGCCATCTCCGTGGTATCGCCGAAACGGAGGGCTGGGACGACTTTGAGGACACCGACTGGGTCGCCTGGGCCCGTGCGATCGGGCGTTCCGAACAGGTCTAAGCCTTCAGGACGGGCAACAGTTCTTCACCGAAGAGTTTGCCGTTGAAGTGGACGTCCAACCGATAGTCGCCTGGTCGTTCCAGCCTTACGGGCGGGACGTGGAACTGCATGAAGAGGCGGATGCGGCCGCCGCCTACGTCCCGTGGGATCTCGCCGCTTGCAGAAAAGTCCAGGAGCGGTTTGGCGTCGGCGTCGATCAGCTTGATCGTCACGTCCATCGGTTCTCCTGCTTCCGAAGGGTCGAATTCGAACTGAAGGCAAAGGAACATCGGAGGATGGTCCACCGGGAACGACGGGGCCACGATGTTATCGAACAGTCCGATCATCGAGTGGCGGCCGTTCTGTTGCTGCGTCGCGTATTCGCAGAGTTTGCAGAGAAGGAGTTTCATCGGGCCGTGTCGATCGTCTTCACGTAGACCGCTTCGAGGCGTTCGACCATTTGAGCCACCGTGAACTTCTCTTGGATGACCATCCTCGCGTTCCTGCCCAAAGTCTGACACCATTCAGGTCGGGACAGCAGGAGCTCCATGGCTGAGGAGAACGCCTCGGGCGTCTGCTCGACCAGGAGACCGGTCTCTTCGTGGACGACCAGTTCGGTCAAAGCACCGACGTTCGAAGCGACGACGGGCCGGCCCCTCGCCATACATTCGATGACGGCCAGGCCGAACGACTCCATGACGCTAGGAAGGACCGAAAACGCCATCGCGTCGAACAACCGTGGGACGTCCTCGCGGTTGCCCGTGAACGTGACGTGGTCGCGGACTCCGAGTTGGCCCGCCTCGGCGATCAGCTTCTCGTGGAAACCCCCGTCCGTCCGGCCGACGAACAAGAGTTGGGTGTCCGGTTGTGTCTTCAGGACGTTGGGCAGCGCTTGGAGGGCGATGTGGTGGCCTTTCTCCGGTGCCACCCTGCCTACGAGCCCCACGAGGCGCCGCTCGTGTGGAATGCCGAACTCTCCGTGGACTTCATGGGCCTCCTCGACTTCGACGTCGGCGAAGTCGGTGCCGTTGTAGACGACGTCGATCGCATCGGCGCGGGCTCCACGGCCCTTGAGCACGCCATGGATGTAGTTGCTGACCGCTACGAGCCTGTTCCGGCCCCGGCCGATCCACTTGTAGATCGGTTCCCGCGTCTCGACGTGGACCGTGCTGACGAGCGGGATCCGGTACAGACCGGCCGCGACGAAACTGGTGTACGTCGCCCGGCTCAGATGCGCGTGGACGAGGTCGAATCGGCCCTCCTTGACGATCTTTAGGATCTTGGCCTGTCCGGTCAAGCCGCCCTTCTCCTTAAAATCCAGCGGATGGCACGGGATGCCGGATTGGCGCAACGCGTCGAGCATCCATGGGATCGGAGGGCACGCCACTTCGACCGAATGGCCATGGGCGGCCAAGCGCCTGGCAAGCACGAGCGTATGGTGCTCGGCCCCGGACGTGGCCGAACTCGACACGACTTGAAGAATGCGCAACGACCGTCCGTTCACGACTGTCTGATCCGGTCGGAATCAGGACAAGAGTGTACCAGTGACCCCCGGACGGCATCGTCATACTCAGTCTTATGGAGCGTCGAGGACTGGAGCGCGTGCCCGCCCTCCGCGCCATGCGGCACCGCGACTTCCGGTGGCTCTGGCTGGGCGCGTTCTTCTCGTTCACCGGCTCTCAGATCCAGAACGTCGCCCAGCAAGACCTGATCATCAAGTCGACGGGCAGTCCGTTCATGCTCTCGATGGTCTCGTTCTCCATCATGCTTCCGGTGTCCCTTTTCGGCCCGTTCCTCGGAGTCGTCGCCGACATGTACGACAAGCGCAAGGTCCTGATCGCCTGCATGCTCGTGAGCGCGATCGGCCCCATCGTTCTTGGGACCACGATGTCGGTCAAGTCCCACGCGTATTGGATGTTCTTGCTCGTCGGGTTCGTGGCCGGGTTCGTCCAATGTGTCGAGGTGCCGACCCGGCAATCCGTGGTCAGGGCGGTCGTGGACGAATCCGATCTGGCCGCGGCGATCCCGGCACAAGCTTCGACGTTCAACCTGGCCAAAATCCTGGGGCCCGCCGTGGCGGGCCCGCTTGTCCTTCGGTTCGGCCCGGCGTCTTGCTTCTGGCTTAACGGGATCAGCTTTTTCGCTTTGGCTTTCGCCGCGTTCGTGATCAAGGCCGACTTGAGGCCCGTGGAGCGAAGGGTCGAGCCCGTCCGCGACCTCGTCGCCGAAGGCTTCTTGTACACGTTGCGCAGTCCGGACCTGCGGACGCTCTTCCTGATGGAGTCGGCCACGTCGGTCTTCGGTGCTTTCTATCTGGCCCAGATGTCGGCCATCGTCTACCAGCAGTTAAAGTCGAACGAAGCGGGTCTGGCCACGGCGTTCGCGATCGGTGGGGTGGGAGCCCTCCTAGGGCTGTTCACGACAGCGTCGTTGAGCGCGAAGCCGTTCAAGCCGACGCTGATCCGAGTGTCCATGTCGGTCATGGCCGTTTCCACGTTCTTGTTAGGCCTCACGCGCTCGACCCTGCCTGCGTTCGCCCTCTTGCTCGTCATGGGCGTCTGCATGATCATGCAGTTCAACACGACGAATACGCTGTTCCAGTTGATCGCACCGCCCGCGCTTCGTGGCCGGGTGATCTCGATGCATATGTGGGCGATTTCGGGCGTCGCCCCCCTCGGTGTCTTGCTGTTCGGCCAAGTCTCTGAAGTCTGGGGGACGCACGTGTCCCTGATGACCGGGGGCGCCTGCCTGGTCGCCGTAGCAGCGTGGGGCTGGCGGGCGTCACGGAACATCAAAGAACCGGTGTTCGGAGCCGCGTGACAGATTCGAACTGACGACCTACCGCTTACAAGGCGGTTGCTCTACCACTGAGCTAACGCGGCGGACATGGAACTCTACCGCACACGCCGAGAAGCACGTCCGACAAAATCGGACGTGCTTCTCGGACGGCGCGTGTCAGGACTTCAGCCCTGTTTCTTGCGGCGACGCCGCGTCTTGACGAGCCTGGGCTGGCCGTCAGGCCCGTAGGCGAGCTTGTAGCCGGCCGGGACCTTGTTCAGCGCGTTGGCGAGCTCGGTCGGCATTTCGACCGACTTGGACGCTTTCGCCGACGTGCGCTTTCGGCTGCGCCGGAAGCTCTTGGCGGCCTGCTCGGCCGAATCCGCGTCGGTGACGACCTCCAGGCCGCTCTTCGTGACTTTCATGATCTCTGCGCTGGGCGGCACGTGGACGAACACGAAGTCGTTTGAAGTCAACAATCGGACTTCGAACGGGAGGACGTATTTCTTCACGCCAAGCCGGAGAGTGAGAGCGCCGCTCTTCTCTTGTGTCCGCAGCTTCAGAGAGGATTTGATTTTTTGTAGCGATTTTGCCATCCGATGGACTCCGATAGGTTCGCGGCCACAATTGACCGTTAGGGCCCGATTATGCCGACGATCTCCGAAAAAAGACAATAGGGCCTAACAATACTTGACGTCAATGTTGTCTATTAGTCGCACGTTACCTAGGCTTGCGGCTGCGATCAACCGGCATCCGGGACGGGGAGCTCCGAGTTCCGTCATGGTCTTCGGATCGACCAAAGCGACATAGCCGACGACAAAACCTGACGTCTCTAACCGTTCGCGTGCGGTCGCGACCGCCGAGGCGACGTCCGTGTTCCCCGTCCGTAGCGATTCGGCACATTCGGTCAAAAACCCGTAGAGTCTCGGGGCTGTCGCTCTCTCGACTTCCGTGAGAAGGGCGTTCCGGCTCGAAAGTGCGAGCCCGTCCGGCGACCGTACGGTTTCGACCGTATGGACCTTGACCGGAACGTTCAGGCTTTCGACCATGGTCCTGACGACCGCGCACTGCTGAAGGTCTTTCAATCCGAAGACCGCCGTAGATGCACTAATAATATTGAATAGTTTAAGGACGATCGTCGCGACGCCCTCGAAATGGCCTGGACGGGACTCTCCTTCCCATCGATCGGCGACGCCTGAGACCCGGACCCGTACGGAATCCGTAGAGACCAAGTCTTCGGCCAAGGGGGCGAAGACGGCGTCGACGCCTGCCGCTTGAGCCCCGGAGAAGTCCCGCTCTTCTTGGCGAGGATAGCGATCCAGGTCGGTCGGGTCGTTGAACTGCATCGGGTTGACGAACAGGGACACGACCGTCGTCGGGCAGAGCCGTTTCGCTTCCCGCATCAACTCGTAGTGGCCCTCATGGAACGCGCCCATCGTCGGGACGAACGCGACGTCGCCAACGGACTTGCGGTACGTCCGTGCTTCCTCGACCGTGCGCAGGACTTTCAAAACGTGTTCTCCGGTCCGGGGAAGACCCCGTTCCGGACCTCGTCCACGTACGCCTTCATCCCTTCTGACATCACGGATCCCGCGTCGCCGTAGAGCTTGGCGTGCTTGAACGTCCTTTCGGACAGGCCGAAGAGGTCGTGGTAGACCTGGATCTGACCGTCGCAGTGCGGGCCCGCCCCGATGCCGATGGTCGGGCATGCCACGGCCTGCGTGACGGCGGCCGCAGCTTCGGCCGTCACGAGTTCGATGACGAGCGCGAAGACCCCGGCCTGGTCCAAAGCGACCGCGTCGTCGACGATGTCGGCGCCTCCGTCCCGACCCTGGACCCGGTGTCCGCCGAACGCGTTCACCGATTGCGGTGTCATTCCCACGTGCCCCATGACGGGCACGCCGGTCTTGGCGATCGCCTCGACCTCGGCCGTGTAGCGGCCTTCGAGTTTGACCGCGTCGGCACCCGCCTGGACCAGCACCGCGGCCGACTCGACGGCCTGGGCAACGGACGCCCCATACGACCCGAACGGGAGGTCGGCGACCAATAAGGCGCGTCCGACGCCCGGTCGGGTCGCCCGGACATGGTGCGCCATGGCCTCGAGAGTGACGCCGACGGTCGTGGACCGGCCCATCAGGACGGAGCCCAAGGAATCTCCGACAAGGACGACGTCGACGCCGGCACCGTCGGCGGTGCGACCGGTCGGTGTGTCGTACGCCGTGACGCACACGACCTTGCGGCCTTGTGCCTTCATCGCCCGGAGCGCCGGTGCCGTGACCCTCATCGCCCCGCCAGAGCGGCCCCGACCTCGTCCGCATGGCCCTGGGGCTTGACCTTGTTCCACACTTTGACCACGTTCCCTTCGGCATCGAGCAGGAACGTCGTGCGTTCGACCCCCATGTACGTCCGTCCGTACATGCTCTTCTCGACCCAGACGCCGACGGCCTCGCATAAGGCCTTGTCCGTGTCGGCGAGCAGGGTGAAGGTCAGGCCGTACTTGTCCGCGAACTTTCGGTGGGATTTCACGCCGTCCGGCGAAACGCCGACGACCTTGACGCCCGTGAACTTTGGGACCGACTCTTGGAACGCACAGGCTTCGACGGTGCAGCCGGACGTATCGTCCTTGGGATAGAAGTAGACCACGGTCGCCGAACCCAAGAGGTCCTGCTTCGTGACGGTCCGCCCGTCTTGGTCTTGGAGTTCGAAATCGGGAAAGGGTCGGCCCGCGTCCAGCATGGAAGGCTCCAAGCCGCCAGTTTAGAGGGTCGGAACCTGGCGCGTTAGGGCCCTGGGGCGGAATCGACGAGCATCGCCTGCATCAGGTCGGCGCGGAACACGATCCCGCTCAGGGTCCCGTCCTCGACGATCGGTAGGATCGTGATGCCGTGCGACAGCATCATGTGCAGGGCTTCGCCGACTTCGGCGTCGGGCGTGCTGACGGTCGGATCGGCCGACGCGAAGCGGTGGGCGGCCTCCAAGCTCAGCGCGGCCAGGCTGCCCTGATGGCCGATCGCGCGGCAGAGGTCGCCCTCGGTCAAAACTCCGATAGGAGCGAGGTCGTCGTCGACCACGACCAAGGCAGGGAACTGGTACACGTCCATCTTGTCCACGGCGTCCCTGACCGTGCTTTTACGGGTCAAAGTCGGGATGTGGGCATGCAGCACCTCTCTCAGGGTCATCGGCCCCGAGTGTACCGGCGGCCTACCAGTAAGGCGGAGTCGTCGTCGAGTCGCGCTGTCGGTGGAACGAGTTCACGATCGAGTAAGCGTCGGCGTGCCACTTGCCCTTTTCCTGGATCAGGTCGATCTCCATGACCGCCCTTTCCGGACTGCCGAACTCGTTTTCATCGGTCGAGACCGCGATGACATGGGCCTTGTCTTCCGAACACCGGACGACCTTGAAAAACTGGAGCTCGCCTGCCAGTTCGGCCTCATGGACCGCTTCCTGTACGGCGGGCTTCATGGGCTTGCCCTTGACCGCGGTCAGGACCTCGACGTAGGTGTACGGCAGGGCGCCTATCGTGACCATGAAACCGACGATCCATTTCCAGGCCTTCCAATCGTCGTTCTGCTTGATCGGGCGGAACATCGCCACGATCACGGTCAACAGGCACGCGATGAAGAAACTGGCGATCGAGTAACCGACGAGTCCGAACACAGGCGCACGCTCCTAGAGTCCTCATTCCATACTTCACGGACTTTCTGTTGAAGCGGCACAAGAAAACCGATCCTTATAGACAGGAATGTTCGATCGGTCCAGCGTGCCTTTTGACCCGCGTCAGATTCAAGCCACCTTCGAGTCGGCCTCGTTCAAGGTCTGCCCTCTGTGCGGCAACCTGTGCGTCGACGGTGCCCACGACTGCTTCGTCTGCGGCTGGGCCGGGACGTTCGAGCACGACAAGAGCCTGGTCGACCTCAAACTGCGGGACCTCGTGCGACGCTGCCCGGAACTCGAGGGCCTCCTGGGCCCGCCTTCCTTCGCACGGCGCGCCAAGTCTGCGGTCTTCCGAGCCCTCAGAGCGTTTCGACGCCGGCTCGACGTGTCCGTTTGAACCTGGTCCAGGTTAAATGGAGGCGATGCCTCCGCTGGATTGGCCCTTGGTGGCCACCGTGCTGGCCAAACTTGCCTTCGCCGCCGTCCTTGGCGGCGTGATCGGCCTCGAACGCGAACAGCACGGCCGCCCGGCCGGGATCCGGACGCACATGCTCCTGATCTTGGGCGTGACCTTGTTCGCGGAGGTCAGCAAAGCTTTCCCAGGCGAAGATAAGGGCCGGATCGCTTCCCAGATCGTTACCGGAGTCGGGTTCTTGGGTGCCGGCACGATCTTGAGGCTAGGAGCGGAGATCAAGGGTCTCACGACGGCCGCGAGCCTTTGGTCCGTTTCGGCGATCGGTATGGCCGTCAGCACCGGTGGGTCGTTCCTTCTGATCGCGCTGTTCGGCACGGTCCTCACGTACGTCACGCTCAAGGTCGTCGACGACATCGAGCGGCGACTTGCCCCGGACGCCCATCCCCGAGAACTCACCGTCCGCTTGGTGCGCTTTGAAGCGCTCACCGCCGTGATCGAGGGCATCGAGAGGGCGGGCGGCAACGTCACGGGGGTCAGGTTCAGGGACGGACGTACGATCGCCTTGATGGACGTCAAAGGCGATCGGGCGGCCGTGCTCAAAGCCGCGTTGGGCACTCCGGACGTCGTCGAAGCCGTCTGGAACGGTTAGCTGCGGCTGACGATCGACTCTCGTTCGAACTGTGAAACGCTGAACGCGAGGAAGACGGCGGCCAGGACTCCGCACACCGCCATTCCGGCGAAAAGGCCCGGCCAGTCCGTCTTCGCTAACAGCGCCTCCTTAAGGCTCACCGCGCTCCCGAGAACCGGGACGAGCTTGACCCATAGGGCGTTCTGCATGTCCGTGAACCCGATGATCTGACTGAAGACCGCAGGCATGATCACGATGAAACTGACCAGGGTCAAGTATGTCTGGGCCTCCCGCATGTTCTTCGCAGCCGCACTGACGCTGATCAGGATCCCCGCCATCAAAAGGACGAGGGGGAGAAGCGTCAGCGTCATCGCCGCGAGCGACGCGAACGAGATCGAGAGCCCAGTCGGGAACAGCCGGCCCGCATATCCGAACTTCGTCACACCGACGAGCACGATGCCGACGACGGCCGTCAGACTGCTGAGGAGGCAGACAAGGGCAAGCGCCAGATATTTCCCAAGAGCGACTTCCCGCCGTCTGACCGGACTGACGAGCAAGGTCTCCATGGTTCCGCGCTCCTTCTCGCCCGCGACGAGGTCGGAGACGATGCTCATCCCTCCGTAGAAGGCCCAGATCACGATGAAATAGGGAAGGAGGTTGACCATCGACGAGCCACCGAGGCCCTTCGGTCGCGACGTTTCCTTCACCGTGACCCGTATCGGCTCGGCCATCGAGGGATCGACGTCGTGGCTCGACAGGACTTCACGGAGTCTCGCGTCGTTGGCCCGCTTGATCTTCTCCTGAAAGGCGCCAAGGGCCATGCCTGACAAGGGCTCGGTCGGGTCGTACGTCGCCGTGATCTTCGCCCGTCCCTCAGTCACGTTCTTCTCGAAGTCTGGCCCGAACTCGACGAGGAGCTTGGCCTTTCCCCGTTCGACGAGACGAACGCCCTCTTCACGCGTCTTCACGAGGGTCGTCTGGCCCGATTTGTCTCCCGAAAGCGTTTTTGCGACCGAGTCGATCCCAGGGTCGACGATGGCCAGCTTTGGTGTCTGAGGCCGTGAGACTTTGTCCTCGATCAGGCCGAAGATCTGCACGAAGAGCACGATCATGAACACGGGCATGACGAACGCGCCGCTCCGGACGCGTTTGTCGCGGAACATCTCGCGAAGTTCCTTTCGGAAGACGGTCATGATGCGGTTCATGGACGGGCTCCCTCCGGCGAATAGTCGACCAGTTTGAGAAAGGCTTTTTCAAGGTTGGGACTACCTGTTTCGGCCAAAATTTCGGCCGTCGTCCCTTGGCTGAGGAGCCTCCCTTGATGGATAACGGCCACGGTGTCGCAGAGGCGCTCGGCCTCGCTCATGATGTGAGTGCTGAATACGATCGTGCGGCCGCGGGATTTGGCTTCCTCGATGAACTCCATCACGGTCTGGGAGGTAACGACGTCGAGGCCCGCCGTCGGTTCGTCGAAGAAGAGGACGGGAGGATCGTGGAGGATCGTCCGGGCGATGCTGACCCGTTGTTTCTGTCCCGTCGACATCTTGTCGCAGAGCTTTCCGGCAAATTCGTGGAGGTTCATGGCCCGCTTGACGTACGTGATCAGCTCTCTCAAAACAGCCCCGTCCAGTCCGTTCAACCGGCCGAAGTACTCGAGGACCTCTTCACCCGTGAGGCGGCCGTAGAGGGCGGTCGACGCGCTCAAGAACCCGATCTGGGTGCGGACGGCCAAGGGGTCCGTGCGGATGTCGTGACCGGCGACGGTCGCCGTCCCCGAGGTCGGGCGGATGACGGTGCTCAACATCCGGAGGCACGTGGTCTTGCCTGCGCCGTTGATGCCCAGGAGTCCGAACACCTGACCGGGACGGGCCTCGAAGGACACGTCGTCGACGGCCTTGACGAGGCCGACTTTAGGATCTTTGAAGGACTTGCTGAGGGAGGTCGTCGTGATCACGTGCGGTTCATGGGATACGGGCCGTTATTGTTCCGGGATTTGGGCGAGGAGGCCGTTGTCGGCACGGTTCGAGCAGGACAGATTCCCATCTGACCGGCCGCCATCATTAGGGCGTAAGCACTCGTTTGGAGAGGATTCCAATGCGGTCTGGAAAGGTGCGGAAGGAAACGGGCGGGCCGTGATCGGCCCGCCCCACCGCTTGTCAGCCTCCGGTCTTGGGCTCTCGCGGCAACATCGTGTCCGCGTTCGCCAGGTTCAACACTGTGACCGCCGCCGCCGTGCTCGACTGCACCAGATAGGCGTTGATCGCCGCTTGAAGCCTGTCGTGCTGGGTGTGGTGCACGTACGTGTAGTCGCTGACGCCCGTCTCCATCGTGAAGAACCCCGGGACGCCGACGGCGTTGAAGCTCGCGTGGTCGCTACCGCCGCCCCGCGGCATCCTCGCCTGCGCGTTGAACTTCATCGGTAAGGTGGGGAAGGCCTCGTTCAGAGCGTCGATGCTCGGTTGGAAGAACGAGCGCTGCGACTCTAGGCCTGCGAAACCGCCCCAGTAGTTCGTCCCACCGTCGTCGACAAGGCACGCGCTGATCTTGTCCATTTCGGCAGCGTGGTCCTTCACGTACTGGCGAGAACCGAAGAGGCCCTGTTCTTCGCCGGTCCACAGGATGAACCGGATCGTTCGTTTGCCCCGCAGTCCAAGGGTGCAGAGCAACCGGGCACATTCCAACGTGACGCTCGAGCCGGTCCCGTTGTCCAGCGCGCCCTGGGCGCCGGGCCCGTCCCAACTGTCGAAGTGGCCGCTCACGATGACGACTTCGTTCGGCTTCTCCGTGCCCGGGATTTCGGCCACGACGTTCGAGTTCACGACCGGGCCCTTCCGGAACGACTGTTTCAGGTCGAATTCAAGGTCGACCTTCTTGCCTGCCTGCATCGCCGAGGTGACAGCGGTGTAATCGCTCTTACGGACCGTGACGCGCGTGACGTTCGGCAGCTTCTTCCAGTCGATGTTCTGTTGGCCGCCCGTCAGAACGAGTTCGTTGCCCGAACCGGACACGGTGCCTTTGATGCCGGCTTTGCGGGCCGCCTCTAGGACGGCGTCGCGGACTTCGCGCGTCGGAACGCCTTCGCCGGAGCGAGGCATCATCACCATCCAAGCGCCCTTGAACGATCCTTTGTCCTTCTCAAAGTCGGCCAGGCTCTTCGGTTCCATGACGGCCTTGCCCTTCTGGAGCCCTTTCGTCCCCGGCGTCCAAGACGGCGTCGTGAACTGGAAGTCGCGGACGGTCGGCGACGTCATCCGTCCGACGTGCCCGGTCTTGGCCCGGTCGAACCCGACGGGCCACTCGCCCCATTTCTCAAGGTGGACGTTCTGGCAGCCGAAGGCTTTGAACTGGTCCATCGCCCACTGGGAGCCTTGTTCGAGAGCGAGCGACGACGTCAAGCGTGCCCCGATCTGTTCGGTGATCGTCTCCAAGTGAACGCGCGTCTGGTTGCGCGACTTGCCTTCGTCGATGATTTTGGCGATGGTCGCCACATCCGTCTGCGCCCAAGACAGTCCCGAAGCCAGAGCGGCCGACGCCACGAGAAAGAGTCTCATCCGGACGGTTTTACCGCGACCGCCTGTCTTTTGTGCCTTTCCAAGCGCTTCGAAGTTCATAAACGTCCAGCCGGGCCGGAGTTTCCCCTCCCGCCCCGATCAGTCGGACGTCCCGTGCCGCCGGATCGGCCGGGGCGAAGAGGTGGCCGGTGACTTCTCCGTCTTGCGCGAACAGTTCCAGGCTCGCCCGATCGGCCAAGAGGGTCATGTCGACGAACCCGTCGACCGCCTCGATCTTGCGCTCGTGGCTTCCGATCTTCATCGTTTTCGTCCCGAAGTCGTACGACACGGCGGTCCCTAAGACGTCGAGGTTGAACCGCCCTTGCGACACCGCCCTCCAGCGGCCCCGGATTTCGAACAGGCCCGTCGACGACCGGAAAACTTGGGAGTCACCGTCCTGTTCAGGTGGCAGCCGTCGCGTCCGCAGGCTCTGGAGCGAACTGACGGGCTCGAAGGCGAGGCGGGCGCCGAGCGGCGTCGACTTCAGACGGACCGTCCTAGGAAACGACATCTGTTGGTTCCAATCGCAGTCCTTGAAGTCGCTGCCACGCATCCAACCGATCTGGACCCGCCGGCCCTTCGGCTCGTCGGAATACGTTTGGGCGGCATAGAAGTTCGGACCGGCGTCGGTGCTGAGGACCGCCGTCCCGGCCCGGAAACTCTGTCCGTCGAAGCTCCCTAGCCTGTAGTTGCCGTTCGCCCCCCAGAAGACCCATAGTCGGTTCCTCCGGTTTCCGTCCACGGGCAGTTCGAAGAAGTCCGGACACTCGCTCGTCCCCGGCAGGACGACCTCGCTCAACTTCTTCCACGACTTGAGGTCGGAAGAGCCGAAGAGGCCGTATCGGTCGTCGGCCAGGTACAGGGCCATGACCCAAGTCCGGGACGGCGCGTGCCACACGACCTTCGGGTCACGGTTCTCGCCTTCTTGATGGGCGAGGACGGGGTTGCCGGGCGACTTGACGAACGTCGTGCCGTCGACCGAGGTGGCCAGGCACTGCGTAAACGGTTTGCCTTGGCTCTCCGGGTTCGTGCCGCCCGCAGCCGTATAGAAAAGGGCCATGACCCCCCTGCCTTCTCCGAGGATTCCGGACTTGTCGATCACGGCGCTCCCCGAGAACTCCGTCCCCATCGCGTCCGGAGTCAGCGCGCTGTCCAGCTCGGTCCAGTGGACCAGGTCCGGACTAACGGCGTGGCCCCACGTCATGTTCCCCCACTGGACCCCGAACGGGTTGTGCTGGAAGAACAGGTGGTAGCGGCCCTTGTGGAAGACCAGTCCGTTCGGGTCGTTCAACCATCCCTTCTTCGCGGTGAAGTGGAACTGGGGCCGAAGCGGCTCGTCATAAAGGGTCGCGTCCTGGAGGGCGGCCGTCGGAAAGAGAGGCGTCACGCGGCGATTCTGACACCGCGCGACGCTCATAGGGCGAAGACGAGCTTGATCTGGAACTTGCGCGAGAACGTCCGCGTGTTCGGGTCTCCATAGATCAAGTACAGGTCCGTTCCCCGTCCGCCCGCGCTCCTATAGAAGAGGTACCAGTTCGTGTCGGCATCGACGGCGACCATTCTTCCGCCTATCGACCGAGTCGGAGAGAACTCGTAACCCGCCGTGAGGACGTGCTGACGAGTGGTGCCTTGGAAATTCAGCAAGGCGCCGCTGTACGCGAGGTCCAAGCGGCGGAAGAGCCTGACGCTCGCGTTCGGAGTCAAATAGGTCGAAGGTTCGCTCGCCAACGTGCCGACCGTGACGCCCAGGCCGATCTTCCGGAAACGGTTCGTGGCGCCCATCGTCGCCGAGACCATGTACGTGCTGTCCACGGTTCCGTCGATGACCGCGTAGTCCTGACTGACGCTGAACCTCCAGTCCGAGCGGGACGTCAGGGTCCCGAAAGCGCCGAAGCCGCGTTGATACCGGCTGCCGTCTTGGTGGTCCCATGCAATGCCGTAGATCCCGTAATCGTAGGAGCTCCACGGGCCCTTCCGCCACGGGCCGAAGAAGTCCGTGAACCCGAACCAGCCGCGATAGCCGGTGTACGGGATGAACCCGTCGGCGATGTTGAAGTCCTCCGAAATCGTGTGGTACTGGAAGACGCTGATGTTCCGAAGGTCTTGGTAGTTCGCGCTGAGGACGACGGCACCACCCCCAGCATCGTCGCCATAGGTCTTGGCGAACTGACTCTCGAAACCGACCTTACCGAACCGTGCGTGTTGGTCGACCATCACGACCGAATTGTTGTCGCTTCCGAACTGCCGTTGGCCGAAGAACGCGCCGACGTCGCTCGTCGGAGAGAGGTCGCGTTTGTACCGGAACGCCGTGTCCGTCCGGTCGCCGAAGGTGACCGTGTTCAAAAAACCGACCGAATCGACGGGCGTGACTTTGCCGTAGACCTTTGTACCGAGGTCGAACGTCGGGATCCTTCGCGAATAGAAGTACGCCCCGATGTCGTTGAACCGGGTGCCTGGCGACAGGTAGTTCTGACCCTCCAGGAAAAACGGCCTCTTTTCCTGGATGAAACGCTCCGCCCGCGAAAACTGGATGCTCTCGACCGCTCCCTCGATCGTGTTGAAGTCCGGGTTGAGCGAACCGACCGCGGTCAGGTCAGGGGTCAATGTGACGCGTGCGTCGAGGCCCGAGCGGAAGGTGAACTCGCCGTCCTTGATGCCAGGGAGGACGTAGGGAAGGAGCGAGACCTTCGGTCGGAAGCCCGTGCTCGGAGGTTGGACGCCGGTCCACACGCCTTCAAGGTCGGTGAATCCACGGTCGGTGACGTTGCTCCAAACCGTTTCCGTCCGCGTCCGGTACTGGTAGCGGAAGAAGTTGACGCCCATGGTCGTCGGCTTCGAACTGCTCGGATAGTTCAGGATCGCCCACGGGATCCGCATCTCGATGCAATAGCCTTTGGACGTCCGCTTGGCCGCCGAGTCCCATTGGCCTTTCCACTCCAACTTTCCTCCCCGTCCTCCCGCGATCTGCGCGGAAGGCGTGCCGAGCGCGTTCACCGAGAAGACGCTGACGTCTTCGGACCGTTTAGAAAAGTAGGGATCGATGGCGAACGTGACGTTGTCTTCCTGGTTCGGGTTGTCCGAACGGGTCGCGTACTTGCTGTCACGGATCGTCTCTCGGGCTTCGACTTTGTCCGGTTCGGCGTCGAAGCATTCGTACGCGACATAGATGAACTGCTTGTCATACGCGATATAGGCGACCGATTGCTCGGTCGCGACCGTGCCGTTGGTGCGGTCGAGGAATTCCTCGGCTTTGCCCGCTGTCGCCCACGCTTCGTCGGAGAGGTCGCCGTCGATCTTTGGCGGCACCGTGCACACCGCCGCAGGCATCGGCCGGCGGACGTACCGTCCCGGTGCCGGTTGTGCCTGAACATGCCCTGACAGGGCGAAAGAGACCCATCCCACGAGGCTCCAAAACCGGAGTCCCGAACTCATTGGGACACAGTACGGGACGTCCACCCGTAAGGTTCCACCAATGTTGGGCCCATGGTGCGGATTGGGACCGGCGTCTGTAGACTGGGCGGATGGCGAAACGGATCGTCGTGATCGGAGCAGGGTTTGGCGGGCTGTCGTGTGTCCGTGGGCTGTCGAAATCCGACGTCCACGTGACCCTGATCGACAAGGAAAACCACCACCTCTTTCAACCGCTGCTCTATCAGGTCGCGACCGCCGGCCTGTCTCCGGCCGACATCGCGTGGCCCGCTCGGTCCGTCCTACGGTCGCAAAGGAACGTGTCCGTACTCATGGCGAGCGTCGAAAGCGTGGATACGGGATCGAAGACGGTCGTCCACAGTGCGGGATCGACCCCATATGACGTCCTCGTCCTGGCCACGGGCGCGACCCACAGTTTCTTCGCCCACCCTGAGTGGGAACGGCACTGTCTCGGTCTCAAGACCCTGAACGACGCGACCACAGCCCGAAGCCGGATCTTGAGCGCCTTCGAACAAGCCGAGGCCGCTCCGTCCGAGGCCGAGCGCGACGCTTGGCTGACCCTTGTGATCGTCGGCGGCGGCCCGACCGGGGTCGAAATGGCGGGGAGCCTGGCGGAGCTGTCACGACGCACGCTGGAAGACGACTTCCGGTCGATCGATCCCCGCAAGGCGAAGATCGTGTTGCTCGAACTCGGCCCTCGGCTACTGACCGCCTTTCCGGAAAAGCTGTCGCAAGACGCCCTCGACTCGCTCCAGAGACTCGGTGTCGACGTCCGGCTGAACGAAGGCGTCACGGAGATCTCAGAAGTCGGGGTCACGGTACCTTCCGGGTCGATCCCCTGTCGGACCGTCGTCTGGGCGGCCGGCGTCAAGGCCTCTCCCGCGGCCGTGTGGCTGAACGCTGAGCCAGGGCCGGCCGGACGCGTCGTCGTGGACGACCACTGCCGCGTCGTCGGGCATGAGGACGTCTTCGCCATTGGCGACACCGCGTTCTTTCCGACCGAGGACGGCAAGGGACTTCCAGGAGTCGCCCAGACCGCGATGCAGCAGGGTCGCTACGTCGCCGGACAAGCGACGCGCGGAGGCGACGCGCCGTTCCGGTACCGCGACCTCGGCATCCTCGCGACGATCGGTCGAAGTTCGGCCGTCGCGAAGATCGGAAGGAGCGAGTTCAGCGGGTTCTTCGCATGGGCGGTCTGGATCTTCATCCATCTCCGTTCCCTTCTGACGGTGCAGTCCAAGATCCTCGTGTTCGTGCAGTGGGCCTGGGCTTACCTCTCGTACTCTCGCGGGGCGCGGCTGATCACGCGCCTCGACCGCGACTGAGTCCGCCGAAGGTCGCGGAAGGGCCGCGGTGCGGTCGTCCATCAGGTATCAGGTTCCCAAAGTGAGAAGGCTGGAGCGGTTCGAATGGATCCTTGGAGCGGCGATCGTCGCGGTCATGGGCGGCGCCGTCGTCTGGCAACGGAACATGGAGTCTTCCGGGACTCCGACCGCCGTCGCGAGGGTCGTTCCGAAGGACGGCCAGGCACCGAACGAAGCCCCTGCCTTTCCGGACATTCGTCCGAGCCGTCCCGGAGACCGCGCCGTCATCGTCATGTACCACGATGTCGTCAAGCGCCGCGGATCCGGATCCGTCTATTTTGATACGACCGTCAGAGAGCTGGAGCAGGACATCGAGACGATCGAGAAGGAAGGTGGTACGGTCGTTCCTTTGTCCGATGTCTACGATGCGCTGACGGGAGACAAGACCCTACCTCCGAACGCCGTCGCTTTGACCTTCGACGACGGCTACCTCGGTTTTTATGAAAACGCCTTCCCGATCCTTAAGGCTAAAGGCTATCCGTCGACCGTGTTCATGCACACCGCCTTCATCGGAAAGACCGAAGGCAGCCATCCTAAAATGACCCTCGAGCAGTTGCGCGAGCTCGAAGCTTCGGGCCTCGTCGACGTGGAATCGCACACCGTCACGCATCCCGAGGACATCACGACCCTGACCACGGAAAAGATCCGGACGGAACTGACGGAGTCCAAGAAGGTCCTCGAAGAAGCCCTCGGCAAAGAGGTCAAGTTCTTGAGCTGGCCGATCGGGAAGAACGACGCGCTGACCCAGTCCGAAGCCAAGGACGCCGGTTACAAGCTGGCCGTGACCATGGAGCCAGGCCTGGCCGCCGAATCGCCCAATGTCTTGGCCGTCAACCGGATCACGCGGAAACGCCTGGAAGAGTCCTTGAAACGAATGGCGGCGGCACCGCCCGTAGGATACGCCGAGGTCGCTTGGCAGGACGCGCCGGTGTCGCTCCAAGACGACAAGCAAGGCCGGGTCGAACTCCTGACTTTGACGGGCGGACGTCCGTCGTCGGTGTTGATCGACGGCCGCGCTTCGGTCGCCGAGATCGTCTCGCAGTTCCAAGGCGTGGCTGGGATCAACGGCGGCTTCTTCTCGATGGCCGCCATCGCCGCCACCGACAACACGATGATCGGCCCGTGCATGGCGTCGAACCGGAGCTATCTCGTCCCCGACGACGACGCAGCGAGAGCCGAAAAGCTGGCAGGTCGGCCTCTCGTCGTCTGGGGGCCGACCAAAGCCGTGATCACGCCGTTCAGCCCGAAGTCACTGAACACGGATACCGCGATCAAGGCCCTTGTCCCCGACATGACGGACGCCTTCGTGGCCGGCGCATGGCTCGTCTTCCAAGGCAAGCCCTTGACCAAGGAAGAGATCATGGGCGCGGCGACCAGCGACGCTCAAGACCCTCGCAAACGGAGCTTTTTCGGCTTGACCCAAGACGGCAGGCTGATCGTCGGAGCGACGAAGAACGGCGCGACGTCCTCGATGCTGGCCGAAGCCGCGGCTCAAGCCGGAGCGTGGACGGCCGTCCTCCTCGATTCAGGCTTCTCCACGTCTCTCTTCGTGGACGGGAAGACGCTGGCCTGGGGCCACCGTGGAGCCGAAGGCGGCTCGCGGCCCGTGCCTCACGCGATCGTCATCAAAGGCGGACTCGATCCGGCCCTGAATACCGAAGGGATGGAAACCGTCGAGCAGGCGAAACCCGAGACGCGCCGCCGTCGGCGTCGCTGATCACTTCAGGTGCTTGCGGACAGCTTCCACGGAAAACCCGCCTTCCATGTTGTCCTTCATGTCCATCAGCATCCAGTCCTCGACATCGTTCCGGTGGACCGAAACCGGTGCGCCGACCTTGAGCTGGGGATCATAGAACGAGTCGTTCGCAAGAGTCCCGATGAACGTTCCGTCCTTGAGTTCGGAGACGTCCATCCAAATGTGCTCGGTCTTGCCCTTCACGGGCATCGGGAACTTGACCATCTTGGCCTTGTACAAGTCTTCTTTGTTGCACTTCGCAATAAACGAATCGAGCGACTCCTGAGCTTTCTTCTTCGCGGCCGCGACTTCGGGATCGTCGGCGTTGACCGGTGCATAGTTGCCTTGCTCACTTTCGGGGACACGGGCTCCGGTGTCGCCCGTCGAAGGACCGGAGGCACACCCCCAGCAGACGGCGAGGACGCTGATCCAACAGAAGCGGCGCATGGCCGATTGTAAACCTGGTCTACATCCGGAACAAGCTGAATCCCGCTTCGGGCACGGGCGCGTTCAACGATGCTTCCAGTCCAAGGGACAAGACTCGCCGAGTATCGACCGGATCGATCACGCCGTCGTCCCACAGCCGGGCACTCGAGTAGTAGCACGACGATTCCTCGGCATACTTCGCCACGGTTGGTGCTCGGAAAGCGTCCTGCTCTTCCGGCGACATGTCTTTGCCTTGGGCGCGGATCTGGTCGAGTTTGACCGTTAGGAGAACGTTGGCCGCCTGCTCGCCGCCCATGACCGAAATCCGCGCGTTCGGCCACATCCAAAGTTGGCGCGGTTGATAGGCCCGTCCGCACATGCCGTAGTTGCCCGCACCGTACGATCCGCCGACGATGACGGTGAACTTCGGAACTTGGGCCGTCGCGACGGCGGTCACGAGCTTCGCCCCGTGCTTCGCGATGCCCTCGTTCTCGTACTTCTGTCCGACCATGAAGCCGGTGATGTCTTGGAAAAAGACGAGCGGGATCCGGCGTTGGCAACAGATCTCGATGAAGTGCGCACCCTTCAACGCCGACTCGCTGAAGAGGATGCCGTTGTTCGCGATGACCCCCACCAGTCGGCCGTGGATCCTGGCGAAGCCGCAGATCAGGGTCGTTCCGAACTTGGCCTTGAACTCGTGCATCCGCGAGCCGTCCAGCAAGCGGGCCAAGACTTCCCGCATCTTCATCGGTGTTTTCGAACCGGACGGCACCAGCCCGTAAAGGTCGGACGCAGGGAACAGGGGCTCTTCGCTCTCCCGGACGTCGAGCATCGGGTCGCGGTACGGCGCGCCCAGCCCTTCGACGATGTTCCGGACGATCCTGAGCGCATGGTCGTCGTCTTCGGCGAAATGGTCGGCCACACCGCTGACCCGCGTGTGGACGTCCGCTCCGCCGAGGGCTTCGGCCGTGACCTCTTCACCCGTCGCCGCTTTCACCAAAGGGGGCCCGCCGAGGAAGATCGTGCCCTGTCCGCGGACGATGACCGTTTCGTCGCTCATCGCCGGCACGTAGGCTCCGCCGGCGGTGCACGACCCCATGACGGCCGCGATCTGCGGGATCATCTTCGCCGACATTTGCGCCTGGTTGTAGAAGATGCGCCCGAAGTGGTCGCGGTCAGGAAAGACCTCGGCCTGCATGGGCAAGTTCGCGCCACCCGAATCGACCAGATAGACGCAAGGAAGGTCGTTCTCAAGCGCGACCTCCTGGGCCCGAAGGTGTTTTTTGACGGTGATAGGGAAGTACGTCCCGCCTTTGACCGTAGCGTCGTTCGCGACGATCATGCATTCACGACTGCAGATCCGTCCGATGCCGGTGACGATCCCGGCCGAAGGAGAACTTCCGTCATAGAGGCCCCACGCCGCAAAGGTCGAGAACTCCAAGAAAGCCGAGCCTGGGTCGATCAGGGCGTCGATCCTTTCCCGAGCGGGCAGCTTGCCCCTGGCCTTATGTTTGGCAAGGGCTTCCGGGCCGCCGCCTTTCATCGCTTCCTGAAGGTTGGCCCGGTATTCGTCCATCAGGACGGACATCGCCTGCCTGTTGGCCGAGTGCTCGGCGTCGTTCAGGTTGACCAGCGACTCGATGACGTCCATAGACGCCTGGCAGGATACTTCAGTGCCGGCGACGAAAAGGTCGGCGGACCGAGGCCGCCGACCTGGCTAAACCCTGGACGTGCTTACTGGGTCACGTCCCAAGCCGCGTAATCGAAGTTGACGCACGGCTTCGTCGAGGCCGACGGGCCGACCTGACGGATCTGGACTTGAGACTGCAAGGCGCCTGCTGTTCCGACGTAGCGCGAGACGTCGCCCGTCGCGACCAGATCGGTGTACTGGTATCCGGTATTGATCGTGTCGGTCCGCGACTCCTCGTAAGCGTTCGTCACGAAATTGAACAGTCTCAGGGTCTGGGTGAACGAGCCGTTCGTCGCCATGGCGGACTTGATCCGGAAGCGCAAGGCTTTCTGAGACGTCAACGTGGTGTTGCCGGTGACCGCGAACTGGACGAAGGGTGACGTCTGGTTGGGCACGATGAACTTACAGACGACAAGGGGGGTGTTGTCGGCCGTCTCGAGGCTGGCCACGCTCCCGGTCGAGATCTTGCCGAAACTCAGGCTGAGGTTGGAAGGCGGTACCGTCTCCGAATCCGCACTGAAGATCTTCACGTCGTCGATGTTGATCTGCGACCCCGAGGTTTTTACGAACTGCACCGTGATGAACTGCCCGAGGTTCGGATCGTTGACGTCGGCCGTGTACGTCGCGGACACCAGGACGAACGAGTCCGGCGGGATCGAAGTGTGGTCGAAGTGGACCGTCGTCAACAACGTGCCACCTGTGACGACGCCGTTCGTTTGGCTTCCTCCAGCCCAGACTTTCATGTCGAAAGAGCCTGCGAAGCCGTCGTGTCGACGTCCGGCCTGGACCGTCACTGTATTCGCCCCGAGACTGACCACGTTCGTGGACTGTTGCGCCAGGTTGGTCGTATTGGAGTAGCCGATCTGTAGGCCGTCCGGTGCGGTCGTCTCGAAAAACGAGGTCGAGGGAATGTGCCAGACACCCGTCCCTCCTCCCCACCCGATGATCCCGGACGACGAAAACGTACCGAGAGCGAGGGGCGGGTCTTCGAACGAAGCATTGATGAGGGACGCGGAGGCCGATCCTGCCATGAAACAAGCGAGCGACGAAAGCGCACCGACCTTGAGAAGTGACCGGTTCCGGGACGAGAAGTGCCTAAACATGATCGACAGTATGCGGCAAAGACCGGCCGGTTTCGAAACGGCCCGGACCTGAAGCGCAGACGTCTCAGCGCGGTTTGCGGACACTTTGCGGTGGAAGTCGCTCAGGCGCCTTCACTGTCGTCCGGGTCGCCCACCGGCGCGGATTGCGAGGGGCGCATCCTCGTTTGGACCTCCTCCATGAACCCGACCGTGAAGACACCGATCGGCAGGCCGAGGACGATCGCCGCAACGCATAACATGTACAGGCAGGTGAAAAGTTTGCCCCCGACCGTGACCGGGGACATGTCGCCGTATCCCGTGCTTGTGAACGTGACGACGCTCCAATAGAAAGCCTGGAAGACGTCCGCGTACTTGTCCGGCTGGGCGTCTTTCTCGAACCAGTAGATGAAGATCGTCGCAAAGATGATGGTGATCGACCAGATCGTCAAAGCCGACTTGAAGAACGGCCAAGCCCGACGAAGGGCCGCGATGATCAAATCGTCCGCCTGGCTGAACGCGAAGATGCGCAACAACCGGACGCTCAGACCGAGAAGCATCACTTGCCTGTTGTTGAACACGATGCCGAACACGCCGCAAACGACGGCGACGACATCGATGAAGTTGAGCGGCTTGAACGCGAACCTCAAGCGCTCCAAGCCTTGGGGATAGCGGTCGTCGGGATCGAATCCGGAGGACCAGACGCGCAACCCGTACTCCAGCGCGATCGTGGCGAGGATCACGCCCGCCGTCCACTCCAGCAGGCGGTAGTAAGGGGCCAGGTCCTTGACCGTCAACAGGGCGCCGACGAAGAGGCCGATCAGGACGATCGCCACGGAAGCCCTGTCTAGGAAGACTTCGGCTTTCGTGTCCCTCGGCTGGGCCTCCAACAACGTGTAGAGCTTGCGTCCAAAGCTGTCGTCGGTCGTCTTGTGTCCGTCCATGTCGCTTTCGCCGCCAACGTATACCAGCAGAGGACGCGTCGCAGGCACATGAAGAGGCACGCGAGGAGCGGGACGCCGCGCCTGGACCCGCTAAACTCCGCCGATGCCTTCCGCCCTCGTCCACTTTCCGCCCATGGGCGTCTACGAAACGCTCTTCAAGTTCCTCGATGCGACGGGGAAGTACATGGGGACGGATGGGACGCACCCGTGGGCCCAGGGGTTTCCTCTGACCAGCCCCTTACCCGGCGGCCCGGACATCCCGACCAAGATCGAGTTCGGCTACTCCGAATTGAAGTACCCGCCCGCGACCGGGGGAATGGAACTGTTGACCGCGGTCCGGGACTACTACAACCATTTCTACGGGTCGGACATCACGACCGACAACGTCGCCGTCTTCGCGGGCGGACGACCTGGGATCTACGCGGTACTGGCCTTCTTACTGCCCGAATACCGAGTGCTGATCGAAGAGACCGAATACACGCCGTATTGGGACGCGCTGCACCTTCTCAAGCGGGACCACGCGATCATTCCGAGCAACCCGGGCAACGGCTTCAGGCCGAGCCTGCACGACTACCAGGTCTTCGCCCCGTTCTCGTTCGTCGTCAAGAGCAATCCGTGCAACCCGACGGGCGTGACGTGGAAGGGCGAAGCGCTCAAGTCGATGGTCGAATGGTGCAGCGAGCCGGGAAGGGGCGGATTGTTCGACGAAGCCTATGAGTTCTTCCAAACGGGCGAGCCCGAAAGTGCGATGCGTCATGTCGGCGATATCGATAAGACCAACGTGTTCGTCGTCAGCGCCGCGACCAAGGGCCTGCAAGCCCCTGGTCTACGAGTGGGATGGGTCGTCGCGTCCAAGGAGAACATCGAGCTGTTCCGGAACTTCTCCAGCATCGCCGTGGGCGGTGTCGCCCGCCCGTCCCAGATCGCCACGGCCCAGCTCTTGGCGACCGACCGGGTCGCCCACGCCCGACAGGCGGTCAGCGGGTTCTACGGCTCCCAACGCGACCGATATCGAAGCGCCCTCGAGGACCTGGGCCTCGAACTCCATACCGGGGACGGCGGCTTTTATCATTGGGGCCGCTTGCCGGGCGGACTGTCCGCCGAGGAGTTCAACCGGCGGCTCTTCCGGCGCGACGCGGGCGTCTTGCCGGGGACCCTCTGCGACATGTTCCGGCGCGGGGCCGCATCGCCACTTGCGGACTACGTCCGGTTTTCTTTCGGGCCGCTCCCTGCGGACAGTTTCGAAGAGGACGTCGAGATCTTAAAGAGTGCTCTTTCGTCCGAGACCGTGACCGTCTAATCCGGGAAGAAACCCGCGTCTTTCGCGAACTGCTCCAGGCCGGAGAAGTCGCCGCGCCATGTCGTGTACATGACGCCGTAGGGCCGTCCGGCCTCCGACATCCACTGGGCGATGGGAGTCCCACCCCCATCGTAGTAGCCCGCCAGGATCTGTCGCGTTTTGAGCCCGACGAAGAAGCCGATCGCCTTTTTGCGGTCCTGACCCATGTTCCAGTTGACGACAGTGACGTCCTTGTCCAGCCCCTTCCAAGAGTCCTTCCATGGACCGTCTCCGTTTACGAGGTAGTACTTGCCCGCCGTGGCGGCGTTGTGGAACGGGTCGAACATGTCCGACCACACGTAAACCGGCTTTCCAGGATCGGCCTTTCGGACGGCGGTGGTGCAGTCTCTGACGTTCCGGGCGAGCAACGCGCCCGGGGACAGGCCGTCGCGGGTGCAACCCAGGTCCCAACCGCCGACCCGGATCTCGTCATGGCTGAGCATATAGCCGTCCGGAGCAAGATTGTCCTTCACCTTGCCGATCTGCCACGTCACGGCTTCCATGACTTTGGGTTCTCCCAGGCAGCACGTCACCTGCCCGTCATAGATCAAGGCGGTGTGGCAATAGTCGACAAGGACGGTCTGTCCGGCCTTGATACGACTGCCCGAAGGCACGGTCATCGTAGGGCCGTCGTGCCACACGTCGTAATCGCCTGGCCAGGCGACGCGACCGGTTTTCGGATCCTTGGCCCCTTCGAAGTCCCGCCCTTCTTGGTAGCGGGTCGTCCCGTCTTCGCTCGTCACGGTGAACGGGGCGCCGGACCGTCGGACAAGATTGACGAGGCCGCCCCGTTCGATGCTGACGTCGTCCCACCAGATCTGGCCTCCAGAGTGGCCCCAGACGCCGACGTACAACGAGACCTGGCCGTCGCTCAGCGAGTTGAACGTCACGTCCATCGGGGTCCAGTCCATGTCCGCTTTGATGGGCAAGCTCCGGTGCTGGAGCGACCGGCCCGACTTTCCGAGCACGGTGACGTTCACGTTTCCCGGTTCTTTGAGCCCCTTCGTCTTGACGGAGAGCCGCAAGTGGTAGTACGAGAACGGCTTCACGTCGAGGACTTGCACGGCCCGCGCGTTCCCACCGTCGGCCGGATCCATGCGGAGGGACGCACGTCCTCCGGACTTTACGTCCGTATCCAGGACGCAGACCTTTCCCGGCGAGTCCACCCAGTTCCAACCTGACGGGGCAGGACCGCCTTCGGCGTCGAAGCCTCCGTTCTTGAGCCCGGCGTCGTCCGGTCGGGGCGACAGACGGCCATCCTCGCCCGCGACGAACGGGGCGTCGACGACGGGAAGACCCTCGGCAAGGTCGGGATCGCGGCACAGGAGATCGTTGGAGTAGCCGATGGGTGCGACGGCGGCGACCAGTTCCATGTGCGATTCCTTGACCGCCCTACGGAATCTCCGCACGTTGGTCGCGTATCTTTCAGGTAGGTCGTCCCACCTCATGAACTTACTGTCGCTTACGAGGACTCCGTTGTAGCCGGCTTTGGCCGCACGCCGGACCGTCTCGAGGCCCTTGTCCACGTTCGCGTCGACGAGAAGGTTCGTCGAAAGATAGAGCCACCGCTTTTCGGGCGCGCTGAAGGGCACGGGAACGATGGCGAGGGCGGCGAGGAGCGCCACGGTCATATCCGGATGATACTGGGCGATCGGCACCGCTTCAACAAGAATGTCTGGTCGAGGCGACAGGATTCGAACCTGCGACTTCTTGCTCCCAAAGCAAGCGCTCTACCAAGCTGAGCTACGCCTCGTCGGGCCCGATTCTACCGGTTCGCGCGGATGCCCTAAGGGCGGTCTTTTCCGGTCGGGGCGACGGCGTACACCATGACGGCGACAGGTTGGCCCCGTTTCATCCCTTTGTGGCAGTCTACGCATTCTTTCTTAGACAAAAGAACCGGACGAGCCTCGAAGGCGACGTCGCCTCTGACGGCCTTGAGAGGGCTTCGGCCCCCTTTCGACCATTCCTTGACGGCTTTCAAGGCGAGCTCGTATTCGGCCCGGCCCTCACCTTTGTCCCGCCGGTGCGTGACCCCGTTCATGTCCTTCGTGTAGCGTCGCTCGAGTCCCTGTGCGGACAGGGGTTTCCCTTTGTTCCCGAAGATGGCGACGTTCGTCAAGAATCCTGGCGTCGTCGGCCGAGAAGGCTTCCGGCCATGGGTTTTGATGTTGTCGACTTCCACCCGGCCGATCCCGAACGTGCCGTCCTTCGTCAGGGCAAGGTCTGCGAACAACGCCTGGTACTTGGCGTCGAGCTCGGCGACGATCTTGTCGACCTGTTTGTCACCGGATAAGCCCGCCGTCGAGGCGGCCGCGGCCAAAGCCAGACCGCAACCGAGGACGGCCCATCGCCTTGTCAGTTTGCCCATGTAGCACGGACGTCCGGAGTTCGGACCGGTTTTGCATCAAGGTCAACGATAGGCGCAATCGATGACGACGTCCTTGATCATGCCCTTCTGCCGCAGGCCGTTCGCGGCGTTCTGAAGGGCGACGCGGACGTCCGGCGGGCCGCCGGCGACGGCCTTGACGACGCCCCGGATGTAGGCGACGCCGTGCATGACCCGGACGTCGGCTTGCGTGACGTCGATCATCTTCTTGCCCAGTTCGCTTCGAAGGTACTTGCCGGCTTGCACGTCTTTCGGGTCGGCCATGGCCGCAGTTTAGCAGACAGAATGTGCCGAAACGAATCCGTACGACGATCAAATCGAGCCCGAAACGCGTCAGAAGAGCGTATACTGACGGTGACGGTGGCAGCCGACGCCGTCGGGTGGAACATCATGTATAAACGATTGATCTTTTCGGGCCTCGCCGCCCTTCTGTCCGCGGCGCCAGCGCTGGCGGCTGGGGCTGGCGGAGTGAACGGTCCTTTCATCGAGCAAAAGGGCGTCCTCGAGTTCACACGGACGTTGATCGTCCGACCGTTGCAGGCCGTGGCCCTGGCTCAGCGAGGCTACGACAGCCAGACGATCGCCGCCGTCCAGAGGCGCGCCGCCGACAGGCTCCGGCCCTATCGGCTCAAGTACTACGCGAAGACCGACTGGTCGATCGTACAGATCCCGTTCTATTCCGACGAGAACGACATGAGCAAGGCCTTGATGGCGACGGGCGACTATGAGTACGCCGTCCCGAACTGGAGGTGCTATGTCAATGCGGCGAAGAAGACGCCGAACGACCCCCGTTTCAGCTCGCAATGGCAGCACAAGGTGATGAGGTCCGAAGAGGCCTGGAACCTTCACACGGGCACGAACAACGTCACGGTCGCGATCGTCGACACGGGCGTCCTGATCACGCACGAAGACCTGAAAGCGGGCATGGTCAAGGGCTACAACTCGGTCGACCGTAAGGCCGAAGTGGACGGCGGCGACGTCGTCGACGTCCATGGCCACGGCACCCATTGTGCCGGTGACGCGGCTGCGCTCGGGAACAACGGGATCGGGCTCGTCGGCGAAGGATGGAACTTCAAGATCATGCCGATCCGGGCTTCGCTCAACGGTAGCGCCTCGTTCGACGACCTGTTCAACGGTGCGATGTGGGCCGCCGACCACGGCGCCAAAGTCGTCAGCGTGAGCTTCTCCGGCGTGGACAGCCCCGCCGTCAATACGACCGGTACGTATGTCAAGGGCAAAGGCGGACTCCTCTTGTGGGCGGCCGGGAACGACGCACGCGACCTGAGCGGCTTCAGCCATCCGGACACCATCGTCGTCGGCGCGACCAACTCGTCCGACACGAGGGCCGGCTTCTCGGCCTATGGCAAGGGCGTGGCCGTCTTCGCACCCGGCGAGGGCATCTGGTCCACGACCGTCGACGGCGGCTACGGCGCCGCGAGCGGCACGAGCATGGCGACCCCGATCGCGAACGGCGTCTGCGCCCTGATCTGGTCGATCAACCCGTCCTTGAAGCCCAAACAGGTCCAGACGATCCTTTACAACAACTGCGACCAGATCGGCTCCCCGTCGATCTACGGGCACGGCCGGGTCAACATGCTGAAGGCGGCGCAAGCGGCGATGGCGACCAGGACGATCGCCATCGACTACAAGCCGGCGACGCTCAGCCTGTTGCAGGGAACGTACGTTTCGGGCAATCTGGGCATGGTCCAGAACGGCACCGGTGCTGGCTATGTCGCCAAGAGCGTCAAGGTCAACGGAGTGGGCGAGTCGTCGATCGCCAAGATGGACTTCAAGCTGGGCTATAGCGCAGGCGCGACCGAGTCGGTCGTATCGAGCTTCAAGCTCTCGACCTCGAAGGGCAGCAACTCGACCGTCCAAGTGTTCTTCTGGAACTTCAGCACGGGCCGTTACGACATGATCAAGACGACTCCGATGCCGAACGACGGATCGGTGTTCACCTTCAGCCATTCGTACAACGCCAGTATCGCGAACTACCTGGCCACGGACAAGACGCTGAGGGTCGCCGTCCGCGCGTTCTCGCCGGTCGGTCGGCGCGGCGAGCCGGGCAGCCCGTTCCAGCTCACGCTGAAGCAAGGCAAACTCACCGCCAACGTCCTTCCGTAAGACGGACGCTGGACCGGACGACAGCCCTCGAGGCCTCACGGCCTCGGGGGCTTTTTCTTGGACCGGGCTGAACGCGGCACTCGTGGGGTTCCATGGCCCAGCGGACAAACGGCACCGGGCTCGGCCCGCGCAGTACGGTCGCAAGACAGGCCTTCGCCGGGGGCAGGACGGCCTGCATCGATGCCCTTTGAAGGGCGAACAGGACAAAGGCGTGGAAACGGCCAGGCTGGCGACCGACGTTCGGGCGCTGCACGGAGCAGACACCGTCGAAAGGGTTGGCACGCACGGACACCGTCTCGTGCACGGGGACGGAAAGGCCCGGCAACGCGGACGGGCCAGAGAAGCCCCTTCGAATCGGGCAGCCGCCGACTTGACAAGAATCGGATCCGGCAAGAGGACGTTGGTCGTCGAGGGCATGCGACAAGGGCGTCAGGTCCGGATCAAAGAAAAAGCCCCCGCCCGATCTGGGCGGGGGCTGTCGGATTCGAGCCGACCGGGCGTTACTCGCTCTTCGTCTCGTCCGATGCCGGCTTTTGGACCGGCTTGGGAGCGGCGCTCGACTGCTCGGGGATGGCGTCGGGGCCGGAAGCGGCCGCCATCTCGCTACCGAACGAGCCTCGCTTGGAGTACCACACCGCGTAGCCCAGCGCGATCACCGCGACAGCCGTCACGCCGGCCGAAACGGCCACCGGAACCGGCATGATGATCACCGGAGCGAGCAGTAGTGCGATCAGGTTCATGACCTTGATCAGCGGGTTGAGGGCCGGACCCGCGGTGTCCTTGAACGGGTCACCGACCGTGTCGCAGACGACGCCGGCCTTATGGGCTTCCGTCCCCTTGCCACCGTGGAGGCCGTCCTCGATCAGCTTCTTCGCGTTGTCCCAGATCCCGCCCGAATTGGCGAGGAGGACGGCAAGGAGCTGGCCGGAGAGGATACAGCCGGCGAGGAACCCGCCGAGAGCTTGAGCGCCCGTCAGGTTGTAGGCCACGCCGTTGATCTCGACCGGTGTGTTCCCGATGCTGAAGCCGTAAGCGACGGCGATCGGGAGCGCGATGGCGAGGATGCCGGGGCCGGCCAACTCGCGCTGGGCGGCCGTCGTCACGATCTCGACGCACTTGCCGTAGTTCGGCTTGGACGTGCCCGCCATGATCCCCGGGTCGTTCCGGAACTGGGAACGCACTTCGTTGATCAACTGGAAGGCCGCACGGCCGACCGCATTGATCGAGAAGGCGGAGAACAGGTAGGGCGCGGCGCCGCCGACGATAAACCCGAGGAAGATCTGCGGGACGTCGATGCGCATGCCGACCGACTCGAGCTTGGCCGCTTCCACAAAGGAGTGGAAGAGGGCCGTCGCCGCCACGACGGCAGTGGCGATCGCGAAGCCCTTGGTGAGGGCTTTCGTCGTGTTGCCTGCCGCGTCGAGGCGCTGGATGCCCTTGCTGGCGACCGGGTTGTCGTGTCCCGCACCGGACATCTCGAAGACGCCCTGGGCGTTGTCGCTGATCGGGCCGAAGGTGTCCATCGCGAGGATGTAGCCCGTGGTCGTCAGCAGGCCGAGGCCGACCAGTGCGATGCCGTAGAACGACAAGATGAAGTTGCCGTACAACGCGACCGGGAAGATCATCATCGGAGCCATCAGACACAACACGATCGCGATCGCGTTGAAGAAGGACGATTCCGAGGCCAAAGCGAAGCCTTGGATGATCATCGGGGCCGGGCCGGCCGTAGCCACCTGGGCGACTTCCTTGACGGGCTTGCGGTCAAGGCTGACATAGTAGTCGGTCAACCTCTCGAACAAGTACGCCATAGCGATGCCGAAGAGGATACAGGCGACGAACGTCCACCAGGGAACCAGCTTCTTGACCAACCGGACGGTCGTCACGGAGTCGCTCGCGGGCATGGCCGCCATCTGGTTGGGGTTCGCCTTTTGCTTCGCCAGCGCCTCGTTGACGCGCTTGACGTCCGCCTTGAAGAACGTCAACGGCTGGATGGGCTGGACGCGCTCGATCTTGACCTCGTTCTTAGGGTCGTCGACGGCCGCGATCAGCTTGCCTTCGTCGTTCGTGAAGAACTCGACCTTCCTGCCTTCACCCTCGACCTGGATCTTCGGGCTGCCCGGGTTCTTGGTCGCGTTCTTGATGACGGCGTCGAGGTCCGTTCGCGAGACAGGGCCGATGTAGACCTTGTTCGTACGCTCTTCGGGCTTCGGCTGACCGGGCTGGGCGGTCGGGGTCATCGTCACGTTGACCGTGAAGACCCTCAAGTCGCCGCCGGAAGCGATGCGGTTCGCGATCGTGTCGACGATGGGCTCCGGAGCCTTGCTCGGATCAGCGTTGACCGCCTTGTCCATCGGAACGAACTGCGTGGCGTACTGGCCGACCTTGCTGTTCTTGTCCTTCGCGTCGAACGGGACGTAACCGTGCATCGGTTCCGGCTTCTTCACCATGCTTTCCGGCATCGTGAGGGCCGATGAGACGGCTCCGGTCCGTTCCTGTTCGTCCGCGATCAGTTTCGTGATCTCCGGATCCTTGGCCACGTCGTCGGACGTGACCTGGTCTTTTTCGACCTTCTTGGTTTTCGCGAGGCGGTCACGGACGTCCAAGATCGCCTTGCGCTGCTGGAACTCGGCCTCCTCACGGGACACGAATTCGTGCGAGTAGATCTTGGACTGCTCGGACATTCCGCCCATCATGAACCAGGCGAGCCCGATCGTCAGAACCGCGGCGATGGCCGCCGAAGCCTTGAAGCCCTTGCTGATCGGCTTGAGCGCGCTGTCGTCGACATTGTCGCTCCCCTTGACCATGAAGATGCCGGCGATCGAGGCGATGATGCCGACGCCGCGGGCCATCAGGGCGAAGAGGACGAGCCTCATCCAGGTCGCTTGGTCGAACATCGTCGCCGTCGCGGCGCCCAGGACGATCGCTGCGACGAGGGTGACTTCGTAAGACTCGAAGACGTCGGCCGCCATGCCCGCGCAGTCGCCGACGTTGTCGCCGACGTTGTCCGCGATGACGGCGGGGTTGCGGGGATCGTCTTCGGGGATGCCCGCTTCGACCTTACCGACAAGGTCGGCGCCGACGTCCGCGGCCTTCGTATAGATGCCGCCGCCGACCCTCATGAAGAGGGCCGCGAGAGAGCCGCCGAATCCGAAGCCGATCAACAGCTTCATGGAGTTCGGGCCGCCGAACCAGAAAATGAGGGTGGCGCCGACGAGGCCCATGCCGACCGTCATCAGGCCTGCGACCGCGCCGCTGCGGAACGCGATCTCGAGTGCTTGACTGAACTTACCGAGGGCCGCGTGGGCCGACCTCATGTTGGCCTGGACCGCCATGCGCATGCCCGTGAAGCCGGCAAAGTAGGACGCTGCGACGCCGAGCACGAAAGCGACGGCGATCAGGACGCCCGTCATCATGTCGTACTTCGACGTGTACAAGGCTCCGAGCGCGATGCCGAGCACGATGACCGCGACCGCGATCGACCGGCCCTGTTTGGCCAAGTACGCGTTCGCGCCGTCCATGATCGCCTTGCCGACCTCTTGCATCTTCTCGTCGCCGGGCGACAGGGAGAGGATCTTCGATCGAAGGGCGAATGCGACGACGATCGCGAGGAGCCCGATCGCTGCCGAGATTCCTAAGTAGACGAAGTCGCTCTGACCGAACTTCAGGACGACGTTCTCTTCACTTGCCAGGGCCATGACCGGCATGAGAAGGAGCGCGACCGTCAGTCCGATCAGACTGAGCGCCCGTCGGTGAAATGGGGATGAAAACCGCATGTTTGACGTCCTTATCTCTGACATCTCCAATAGTCTTGAGCCCGGTGAGTGTCCGCGACCGCCCAAACGGCCTCGGGCCCTTCACCGGGCGTTGCGCGACGATGGTACCCCAGGTTCAAACCGGAAGTCAGGCCCGGTGTATTGCCGGCATTTCTGCCAGGTCTATCCGGAAGACGGTCGAAAGTCGGCGGAACCGCCGTGCATATCGATCTGCGCCTTGAGCAGTTCGGCTTTTTTCTTCGGGATCCCCGAGAGAAGGGTCGACGGGAGCTCGTCCAAAATCTGCTTCACTTGGTTCCTGTTCAGGGCCAACATTTGCTGCAGCGTCGAGACGAGCTCTTCGTTGTGCGCGTGCCCTGCTCCGGTCAACACGAGGTCGTACGGACTGTTGTCGTCGTGGACCGTATAGTGCTCGAACGTGGCCTTAGACTGAAGCCCACGGTCGTTCGAGATCGGGACCACTCGGTTGCAGTTCTCACAGATCAACCCTGTGCTCTTCTCGCTGTAATAGTTGAGGTGGTTGCAGTATCCGCAGCGGACCTGCCAGACCTGAAGGATCCGACCGCCCTCGATCGGGATCATCCGCTGGCACCCTTCGCAGCGCACGTCTTCGGTCGCGGCCTCGTTGAAGTCGTTCTTGTGGTCGCAGAACGGACATTTGACCGCGTGACCGACGACCCGCTTGACTTGGACGAACTCGTAGACGGCATAGCCGACGAGGCCGACGCCGATCAAGGCCAGGACGTATCCAAGGGTCGTTAAGACCGATTGGTAGACGATGAACGTGACGCCGAGCACGATGAGGACGATCCCCGGCACGATCGCCATCAGCCCGCGCTGGCTGAACTCTTCCCGAACGTTGGAGCTTCTTTCTAAATGGGGCACGGCCTGCCACCTCTTGTCGCTATCAGTATAAGCGACGGGGCGACAGGCCGTGACGATTCAACGTCCGTTCGGACAGGTTCTCAGCGGAAACGCCAGACGACCTTGCCGGCTCGGATGGAAGCGGCCGAGAACGTCTTCGCGTGCATGTCGCCGAGGACGACGGGGGTCTGGCCCGCGTCCTTGCCGTCGGCAAGGTACCGCGCGTAGATCGGCTTCATCTGGCCGGGGGCGAGGGAACCGCCGAGCTCGGCGACGAGGTCGCGGTCGCTGACGAGCGGTACGGCCTGCTCGAGCTTCGTGAAGGGCAGGTTCCAGTACGCGGTGCCGTTGTCCGGGCTGATGACGTAGCCGCGGTACTTCGTGCCGACAGGGCCGTCTGGTGTGATCGCGAAAAGCCCGACCTCGGCCGGGCGGTCCATCGCGTTCATCGTCGCGGCCGTGGCCCAACCTTCGCAACCCACCTTCAGTTCGCCGTTCGAGCACACTTGTGCGGCGGTCAGGCGGCCGCCGGCGACCGTACCGATGGCCGTCGTGCCGTTGTATCCGACGCTCTGTTCCTGGCGGTTGCCCCAGCCTTCGGCGTACTTGCTCGTCGAACTACCGGGAGCCACGAAAATCTGCTTGTTTTTCACGTACGGCTGCAAGCCGGGCGTCCAGATGTCCGGATCGGTGTTCGTCGAGTCATAGTTCGTACTCGGGATCAGGTAGTCGTCGTTGTCCGTAGCGTACATCTCGACGGACAGTCCCATTTGGCGCATTTGAGCCAGAGCTTGAGTCTTCTTAGCCGACTCCTTGGCACGGGCGAACACCGGGAACAAGATGGCCGCAAGAATCGCGATAATGGCGATCACCACGAGCAACTCGATCAGGGTGAAGGCGGATTTTTTCAACATAAGGACTTACATTATAGAGCACAAACGGTGCCTTACTTGGAATTTATTAAATCGGACAGTTTCCGTCAGCGGCCCTTGCCGTCGTGGGGCATGAGCTTGATCGTCGGGCCGGAACCCTGTCCAGAGGGAACCGAGCCTCCGTTCTGCCGGGACCGTTCGTCAAGGGCAGGGATGACCAGTGCGTGTGCGCCTTCCTGGACCATCACGGTGAACCCGAAATTGTCCCCGAGGTCGCGCAAGACGTCTTTGGCGGGCATCGAAGCGTAACGGGCTTCGACTTCGACGTCCTCTAGGCCTGGTGCGACTTCGAGCTTCAGCTTCGCCTGTCCTGCGATCTCCTTGAGGAGCGACGTCAAACGGACTTTCTCATGGTCGAGCGTCACCGTGCGCTCGAACGGATCTTCGGCCATGGGCGGCTGGACAGGCTCACGGTCGGCTAGGTCCGGCGCCTGTTCGACCTTTTTGTCTCCCGGTGCCAAAGACAGGGGCGTCGAACGCCCGTCTTTCGTCGGCCCGTTCGAAGGAAGGCCGGTCGCCGCCGCGGTCGACTCGACCGACGGACCGTGGGCCGGAGCCGAGAGCTTTGCGACCGTGCCCCATGCCAGGGTCGCGAACATCAGGCCGCCGACCGCGAACACGGGCCAGCGCTTCGACGTCCGGGCCGGGATCGGTCGGAACCTCATCGGAGGGACCTCTCCCGCCGGTCGCGACGACCGGAGCCGGCGCACCAGTCGGACCCTTTCCACGAGCGCGGCCTTGTACGCGGGATATCGGTTGCCGAACTCCTCGATGGCCCGAGGGTCGCTCGATTCCGCGACCGACCACAGGGCGTCGTCGATTTCCGGCGGGATGCGCACAGCGCTCACGACACGGCCTCCTCGTAGGCTTCACGGAACCGCTCGCGGGCCCGGAACAGCCGCGTCTTGGCGGCGTTCGCCGAACACCCCAGGCTCTCGCCGATCTCAATCAGGCTGAGTTCGTCCCAATAGAACAGCGTGATGACGGCCCGGTCCAGAGGTTGGAGCCGGCCCATAGCGGCCTCGATGTCCGGATCGTTCGCGGCCGCTTCGGGCTTGGCGGGTACGGCCTCGGCGTTGTCGTCGAGCGGAACGAGCCGTTTGCGCCCCTTCGTGTTGCGGGCCTGTTGGATGCTGCGGTTGACCGCGATCCGAAAGAGCCACGTGCTGAACTTCGACCGTCGGTCGAACCGCTTGAGGTTCCTAAAAGCGAGTGTGAAGGCCTCCTGGGCCATGTCTTCGGCCTCTTCAGCGTCGAGGACGACGCCTTTGGCGATCGCGAAGACCCGGGCGTAATAGCGGGAATAGAGGATGCGGAAAGCGTCCTCGTCACCGTCCGTCGCCCGGTCGACGAGCCGAAGCTCGTCGTCCCAGGCTGCGCCCGTACTATCGATCAGGGGCCACACCACCGTAACCGTCTGACGCGGACCGCCGGACCCAGGTTACGCCTCTGTCGAGGGACCCAGGTTTCGGTTCCGTCCGGAGAGAAACACGTCATGTCCGCGCCTTACCAGTCTTGACGTTCGAACCGGGTGCTTAGACCGAGGTCCTCAGGGCGAAAGCGGGCCCGAGTTGCGACCAAGCCACCAGATCAAGGCCCAGAAGAAGCAAGGCGCCCACCGCCCATGCCCACTCGCGGCGCTCCCGCATCAAGGCGCACAGACCCGCGCCCGTGCACCAGGCGGCGGGGCCAAGAGCAGGGTACAGATAGCGCGCCTGACCCTGGAAGTACCTCGCGTTGAACCCGACGAACAAGACTGCGACCAGGCCTGCGAACACGGCGGCAAGGACGACCACGCCGCCCTTACCCGTCCGGACGGACCGGAACGATCGGACAAGTCCCGCACTGACCGGGACAGCCGCCACGACCATCAGAGCGACGTAGATGCTCGATGATTTGTCCATGTTCAAATTTTCAAAAAGGAATATATCCATGTAACCGAACACGCCGATCGCGCTTCGGGCCGTCCACCACGCCACCATGTTCGACCAGTACGTGGCGGCTCCGAGGCCTCCGATGAACGTCGCGGCTTGAGGGGAGCCGAGGAACGCCTCGTTGAACGCCTTCATGGCGAACGGGTCGCCGTAGAGCCCGACGTTCCGCCACCACCACGGCGCGGCCAGGACGACCGGTCCAAGGAGGAGCGCGACAAAGGCGGCGGGTCTCAAGGGCGAAGTCGCATGACTCCGCGCAAAGACTGCGCCCAGGAGAAGACAAGGCAGCAGCGCCAACGCCGTCGTCTTCGTCAACAGTGCGGCCCCCGTCAGAAGGACCGTCGCCACGAGAGACTTGGTGTCGAAACCGTCTCGCAGGCCCTTGAACAAGAGCGCGAGCACCCACGTGCACAGACCGATCAAGAGAGGGTCGTTGCTGGCGGCAGAGTGAAGTGCGACCGACATCGGCATAAGGGCGGCCGCGGTCGACGCCCATGCGACGGCGTTCGAGCCGCCCGCCCACTTGGCTCCCAAGAACAATCCTACGACCGTCGCCACGCCGATCAACGTGCTCAAGAACCTCAGACCCTGACCGTTCGGTGAGGTCGGATCGGTGCCGGTGAGCTTGCACCACCCCGCGGCCAAAACGTAGTACGCCGGAGGTTGGTGGGCCTGGTAGTTCTCATAGGCGTCCGGGGAGCCTGCGACAAGGACAGGAAAGCCGTCGCCCTTCATCAGTCGGCCGACGTAGTTCGCGTGCTGGCGTTCGTCAGGAGCGCCGATATCGGGGACGACGGCCCGGACGCCGTGGACGATCGCTCCGCCCGTGCGGTAAGGGGTCGCCGATGAAAAAAAGAGGCAGACCGTCACGAACAACGCCGCTACGACCGCGACCGGCCACCATTCCCGCACGGCCTTGTTTTACCTTTCCGCTAAGTTAGGATAGAATGGACGCGTTCTACCGCGGAACAGAGAGGCCTAACATAATGAACATGAAAGTTTGCGTGGCGGCGCTCCTCGTCGCCGGATCGGCGGTCAGCATCGCCGCCTTGAAGAGCGAGGCGTCGCCGAAGCTCAAGGCGTTCGCCGACGCGTTGGGGGCGGCGCAGTCGTTCAGCGCGACGTATTCTGTCCAGCCGATCGGCGGGTCGCCCGTCGAGTTCAAGGTCGCGTTCGCGAAGCCGGACAAGGCCAGGATCGAGACCGCCGACTCTATCGTCGTCGCCGACGGCAAGACGATCACGACCTATAACAAGCAGGACAACACCTATTTCGACAAGCCGCAGACCGAGCTGGACCTTCTGAGCACGTTCAACGGCGTCGAGACGTCCGTTTGGAAGCCGTTCTTCAAGCCGGAGTCGGTCAAGAACTACGCCACGAGCAAAGACTCTGGAACCAAGTCGCGCGGCGGTAAGACGCTCAACGTCGTCGAAGTCTCGGCCGACGCGAAAGGCCAAACGACCATGCGCCTGTACACGGACTCGACCGACATGCTCTGCCAAGGCGAGGTCACCGTCCAGTCCAGTAAGGGTGCGCAGACCAGCGTCATGATCGTGACCGAGGCCGCGTTCAACGCGGGATCCGACCTCTTCGCCTTCAAAGCCCCGAACGGCGCGAAGAAAGTCGAGTTCGACGCCCTCACTGCGGGCGTCTGGCTGAGCGACTTCGACAAGGCCCTTCAGATCGCCAAGGCTTCGAACAAGCTCGTTATGGTCGATTTCATGGCGTCTTGGTGCGGCCCGTGCAAGATGATGGACGCCGAGGTCTTCCACAGCGAGAAGTTCAAGGACGTCGCGAAGGACTTCGTCCTCGTCAAGGTCGACGTCGACCTTCAGAAGGACATCGCCTCGCGCTACAACATCACCGCGATGCCGACGGTCAAGTTCCTGCGAGGGGACGGAAGCGTCGTCCACGAGTTCGTGGGCTACGGCGGGCCTGACCAGGTCTACGGAGAGATCTCGACGGCCAAGGGCAAGAAGTAAGACCGTCACTTCGTCCCCATTGCGGCGCCCTCGTCCGAAAGGTCGGGGGCGTCGTTCGTTACGACCGGAACAGGAGATAGAGGACGGCCAGGGTCAGTGCGATCGCGCCGACGACCGTCAACAAGATCGTCCAAGAGCGGGGGTCCTCTCCGACGACGACGCCGTAGTCCGCGACGGGACCGGCCGCGTGCGCGACGCCTTCATAGCGCTCGAACTCGGCTTGACGTTGTCGGACGACTTGGACGAGTTCGACGGTCGGAAAGTCGATCGCCCCAGGCTCATAGCCTTCGCTGCTCCTCGCGTGCAGGGCGACGACGAATTCCGCTTCGCGGTCCGTGAGCACGTCCTCTTGGACCGTCAACCGCGAAGGGAGGACGCTTCGGACGTGCCGCACCAACTTCGAAAGCTCGTCGGGCAAGATTCCGAGGACTTGGCGCATGTCCTCATAGCCGACAAATCCGCCCTGGACGTCCTTCAACCTTTCCCGCAGGTGGTGAAGGTCGAGGACCGCCCGCGCCTCTTCAGGCGTCAATTCGTCGTCGTGTTCGTTCAAGGCCGTCCCTGAAAGACGTTCGCGGTTCAGCTGAAGTTGCGTGTCGGTCCCCTTGCGGCGCGACGACCGGCTCGGACTCGCAGTACGGAACGCGTCACGGTATCCTTTTCCCATGGGTTCGTTCCAAGGGCCTCGCGACTGGGGCCGTCTGTTGACGGCCATGCTCACCCCCTTCCGGGCCGATGGCTCGGTCAACGACTCCGAAGTGGCCCGCATCGCGACCTACCTTGTCGACGTGCAGAAGAACGACGGTATCGTCGTCAGCGGTACGACAGGCGAATCGCCGACACTATCGGAAGAGGAAAAGCTCAGGATCCTGGACATCACGATGGAGACGGTCGGTGACCGGGCTGCCGTCGTGTTCGGTGCCGGGACGTACGATACGGCGGAATCGGTCCATCTTGCGAAGCGAGCGGAAAAGGCCGGCGCGCACGGTGTGATGTTCGTGAACCCCTACTATAACCGACCGGGCCAAGAAGGCCTCTTCGCACACTTCCAGACGTGTGCCAGGGCGACCGGGCTCCCCGTGATGCTCTACAACATTCAGCCGCGGTCGGCGATCAATCTGGAAACACCGACGTTGCTCAAACTGGTCGAGACGACTCCGAACATCGTCGCCGTGAAAGAAGCGAGCGGGATGATGGGTCAGATCGCCGAAGTGTGCTCGTCGGCGCCCGAAGGGTTCCGCGTCTACAGCGGAGACGACGGGATCACGCTGCCCGTCATGAGCGTCGGCGGACACGGACTCGTCAGCGTGGCCGCACACGTGATCGGGGCGGAACTGGCGGACATGATCGCGACGTTTCCGATCGACTCCGGTCGGGCGGCCAAGATCTCGAAGTCGCTCGTGCCCGCGATCAAAGGGCTCTTTTCGGCACCGAGCCCGGTGCCTGTCAAGTACGCGCTGTCGCTCAAAGGTTTCGACTGCGAGTCCGTCCGTCTGCCGCTCGTGACCTTGAACGAATCTCAAAAGGCGGCCCTCCGCCCTTTGTTCGAGACTAAGCCGATGGCCGTCGTCTCCGTCTGACGGTCACGCCCGTACGTAGTCACCCTGAACGGCCCAAGTCTCTTCGCCGTCCGGGGTGATGACGAACATCTTCATCTGGAACGCGTCCGGCCCGTCCGACCAGAACTCGATCCTCCATCCCCAGTCCGGCCCCTCACCGGCGCTGAAGGCACCGGTGACCTTTGTCGGCCCCGTCATGCCGTTGCCGACGAGCGACATGACGCCGCCGCTCTGGTGCCAGGAATCGCTCCAACCCGCACTGACGTTGCCGTCTTCGCCACCCGCGACCAAAATCCGTCCGGTTTGGTCGTCGCCTTTCGTCGACCAGGTGATGTCCACCGTCGCGTACGTTTGTTTCTGGTCGGTCGTGACGGTCAAGGTCGAGGCCGACTCTTCCACTTGCTCGCCCTCGGGCAAGTAGGGAAGGTTCAGTCGGCTCGATCCTGTCCATCGGCCGACAGCCTTGAGGAGCGGTTCAGGGACGGGCATCCGTCGATCATACCGAGCAGACCCTCTTCGTCTTTTGAGCGAGCGATGAAACGACCGTGCGGTCGGACCCGTCAAATCGTCGATGAAGGCCATCGTTTGTGCGGGCGCCGTGGCGGCTGCGTTCGTCGCATGGACCGAGACGTCCGGATCCGAAGCCCGTCTCGACGCGATCAAGGGTTACCGATCGTGGAAGCAAGCGACGACAGGGCCCCAGGACATGACCCCGGCCATGGCCCTCTCCTGCGTCGGCCCGCGTCCTCAAGACCAATCTCCGAACCCCCACAACCGCAAGGTCTTCATGGTCTACGTGAACGCTGCCGGGGCCAAAGTGATGATGGATCGGGGGAAGAAGACGTTCCCGGACGGAACGGTCATCGTGAAGGAGAAGTACGACCGCAAGGCCTTGGAGCGGAAGGACGCTGCGATGTGGGACCCCGTCGACACGAGTAAGGTCAAGGGCCTCAAGCCGGAACTCCTGACCGTCATGGCGAAGAAGAACGGAAGGTGGACGTACTATGCGGTCGACGCCGCCGGGAAGGTCATGAACGGGGACGTTTCCGCCTGTATCAAGTGTCATGACACGGTCAAGGGCGAGGACTATGTGTTCCGGCCTTACGTGGCCGACACCCGATACGTCAGGACGAAGCGCGGCTGATCAGACGAGTCCGAGCTTCGTCGCAAGCAGAGCGGCCTGTGTCCGGTCGGCCGTCCCTGTCTTCAGGAGGACCGCACTGACGTAACCTTTGACCGTGCCTTCGGTCAAGCCGAGTTCGCGCCCGATTTCTTTGTTGGACCGGCCCCGGCCTAAGAGGACGAAGACGTCCCGTTCCCGTTGCGTCAGGTTTTCTATGGGGTCGGTCGCGGTCAGTGCCGCGGCGAGCTGGAATTGGGCTTCCTCGTGAAGGACCGTCTTCCCGTCCATGGTCTCTTGAATGGCCCGTTCGAGGTCGTCCTTCGAGACGTCTTTGAGCAGGTAGCCCGAAGCGCCGGCCTTGATCGCCTGCTTGACCGATTCCGCGTCCAAACGGTTCGTCAACATCAGGACCTTGACGTGGGGCCATGACTTCTTGAGCTCCGTCGTCGTCGCGAGCCCGTCCATCGTGGGAAGCTGCCAGTCCATGAGGACGAGTTCGACGTCCACGGCCCGAAGTTTATCGATCGCCTCCCGACCGTCTCCGGCTTCGGCGACGACGCGGGCCACGTCGGTCTTGGCGAGGAGCGCCCTGAGACCTTCCCTGACGACCGGATGGTCGTCGACGATCATGACCTTGACGGTGTTCATGTCCCCGTGCTCGGCAACTTGACCGTGATTTTGACCCCATGGCCAGGTCTCGAAGCAACGTTCAGGGAGCCTCCGAGGCCGATGGCGCGCTCCCGCATTCCGGCAAGGCCCATCCCAGCCGACGGTCCATCAGGCCGGAACCCGATGCCGTCGTCCGTCACCGTCAACACGGTCGACGTTGCCGTCATCGTCAGTGTCACCTTGAGGGATTCGGCACGAGCGTGCTTATGGGCGTTCGAAAGGGCTTCTTGGGCGATCCGGAACAGGACGTGGTCGGTTTCACGGTCGCCGGTCCTCGTGCGGAGGTCGGAGACCGAAAGCCGTGCCGTCAGACCGATCGAAGCGGCATGCCGCTGGAGCCTGTCCGACAGCGAATCGTCCGCAGCCGGTCGGACCGTCCCTCCCTCGACCGGGCGGAGCTCGGACAGCAACGCCCTCATCTCCTTCAGACCGTTTCTGGCAAGGTCCGTGACCTTCGAGAACTTCACCGCCCGCTCGTCCTCCAGTTCGTCGACGAGCGACTGACTGAAGAGCTGGATCGCGAACAACGTCTGGGTCACCGAGTCATGAAGGTCGCGGGCGAGCCGCTTCCGTTCTTCGACGAGGGCGAGCGTCGATTGCTCTTCGGCGACGCGGGCCTGTTCTTGTCGGGCGTCGATCGCAGCCGCGAGTTGGGCCGTGCTCACTAAAAAAGGGCGCAGTTCCTCGGGAGTCCATTCGTGCGACCGGTCGAGCGACAATGTGACGAGGCCCAACCGTTGGTTCCGGCTCACGAGGGGAAGAAGGGCGAGAGCGGGCCGTCCTTCTTGCTCTTGGATCCGCCGCAACCCTTGGGGCACGCGTCCGTCCGTCCGGACGTCTGAGAAGACAAGAGCGTCTCCTGACTCGAGCACGGGGTCGAGCTCGTCCCTCTCGTGCCGGATCCGGCTCCGATGGGTGCGGACGCGTTGGCCCGGCCTGTACTCACCGACCTGACAGTTGAACGCGATTTCACCTTGCCCGTCGCGCTCGTAGAGCACGATCGAGCAGTTGTAGGTCCGCCCTTTGGCGAGCTGGTCCAAATAGGCCCGTACGATATCTTCGAGCGTAAGGGCTTGACTCAGGGCGGTCGTCGTTTGGGCGAGCAGGCGCGCTTGCTGAAGGCTGCGCTGGGTCTCTTCGAACAGTCTCGCGTTTTCGATCGCGGTCGCGCAGGCTCGCGCGAACTGGCTGAGGATCCGGACGTCGCCGGCGTTGAAGACTCTGGGAGACTGCGCTCCGATTCCGAAAAAGCCGATCATCCGTCGGCGGCGCGTGATGGGTACGCCGAGGACAGCGTTGTCTTCGAGCTCCGGTCGTTGTTGGGGATCGATGTCCCCGTACCGGTTGACCACGACCGGTCGGCCCGACTCTAGGACCCGGCCGGCTATTCCGTCGCCTGGAAGCCACGCCGAGCCGATCTCGTCAGAAGGGAGGTTGTGGACAGCCTCCATCACGATCCTCCGGGGGTGTTCGGCGACGAGTCCGATCCCGCCGTCCTCGGCCCCGAGCAGCAAGCACGCCGACCGGACTACTTTGGACAAGAGGGGCCGAAGGGCGGTTTCCTCGAACGCGCTCTCCACGCCCTGTCGGAGGATGCGCTCGCGCTGGGCCCGGGACAGACGCTTCGCGTGCACCGCTCCATTGTGCCCGGAACGGGGCGTCGTCAGCGCTTTTTGAGTTTGGCCGCGTACTTTTCGCGGAACTTCCGGACCTTAGGTTCGATCACCGCGCGACAGTAGCCCGCGTTCATTTCGGACTGGCCCACGGGATCGGCCTTTTCGAATTTGTCGAAGTAGTCCTGGTGATAGGTTTCGGCGGGATAGAACGCGTCGAGTTTCTCGACCGTCGTCACGATCGGGGATGGCCAGATCTTGGCGTCCTCGACGTCCTTGACGACCTTCTGGACAAGGGCCTTTTCTTCGTCGGTCCGGTAGAAAACGACGGAACGGTACTGCGTCCCCGAGTCGGGGCCCTGCCTGTTCAACGTGGTCGGGTCGTGGGTCGTGAAGAAGATGTGGAGGAGGTCGTCTTCCGAGACGACCTTCGGGTCGAACATGACTTTGACGACTTCGGCATGGCCGGTTGTCCCGGTGCACACTTGGGCGTAGGTCGGGTTCCTCACGGATCCGCCGGCGTATCCGCTCTCCACAGCCGTCACGCCGTTCAGAGCTTCGAAAATGGCCTCGACGCACCAGAAGCACCCGCCGCCGAAAACGACGGTCTGGGCCCCTGCGGGCGCCTCGACGGAGACGGGGGCCGGATCTTGTCCGGGTTGAAGGCTGCTCATGGTCTTACAAGAAGCGACCGACAAGGCCAGGGCCACGATACCGAGTTTCAAGATCGCCACGAACATCCTCAAGTCGTACAGAGCCGTCATGGTTCGCGGGCCTAGGCCTTTTTAGCGGCCGGTCGGGCGATCCTGGGCGGCCAGATACGCGTTGATCTTAGCGCAGTGCGCTTCGAGTCGGGCCTTGCCCGCGTTCTGCCCTACCGACAGTTCGCGGCCCTTTTCGTCGGTCAAGACGATCGTCGCCTTGGGCTTGGAATCGGACGACCCCTGGCGCTCCGGTGCCCCGACACGGGCGGGCACGGTCGGATCGAGCCTGCGACGGTACGAGTACTTCAGGAAGCCCAGCTTGTACGTCGCAGTGAAGTCGCATCCGTCGATATGGACGGACTCTTGCGACGCTGCCGCGAGGCTGCCGACCGCCATGAGGGCCCCGACACCGAAGAAAATGGCGTAGAACCCGAGCAGGCCGAGCGCCCCCCATCCGATCGCCTTGGACATTCCGCCGATCATCATCACGCAGTGGACCAGCGTGAAGGAGTTCCATCCGAAGGCGAAGACGCCGAGCCCGACGGCGGCGGCCCAGTTCCCGTCCGCGATCTTGAGGTCGAGGACCGACGGTCCTTCCTCCTCGGTCGGGACGCCTAGCTCCTGACGCGCCTCCCGTTCTTGCAGACGGTCTTGGATCGCCCGGTAATCGGCGATCCCGGCCGGATCTCCGGGTGCCAGCCGCGCCAACCGTTTGCGCAGGTCGTCTTCCAGCGACGGAAGCTGGGACATGGCCTTCTTGACGGTCTCGGCAAGCTCCGGCTCAGAGGTCTCGAAGGGGGATAGAAGGGTCAGCAGCGAGGCGGACTCGTCTTGGAGCCTGGTTGCGCTCGCGATCCGTTCCTTAAGCTCGGGCACGGTCGCCGTCGGCTCGTCGAGGACGAGCGGCGCGAACCGCGCGACCCAGGCGTTCGCCACATCGACGACTTCGTCCCTTGTCGCGACCCCCTCCCATTGCGGATTGACCACACTCGGATTTTCGGTCGTCGGACGTCGACTCCCGACCGGGACAATTACCGACCCGATGGTAACCTCCGACCATGCTTCGTCAGGCCCACTCCACCGACCGGGCCCCTGCCGCGATCGGGCCGTATTCACAGGCCGTCCGCGCTCAAGGGTCGTTCCTGTTCTGTAGCGGTCAGATCTGTCTCCGACCGGACGGCACCCTCGTCGAAGGCTCCGTCGACGTCCAGACGCGGCAGGTGATGGACAACATCCGCGGCGTCCTCGAGTCGGCCGGTCTGTCGATGGAGAACGTCGTCAAAACGACCATTTTTTTGAGTTCGATGGAGCACTTTGCGACCGTCAACGAAATCTACGGCGCCGCGTTCACGGGCGAACCGCCGGCGCGGTCCACCGTCGCCGTGGCGGGTCTGCCGAAAGGCGTCGACGTCGAAATCGAGGTGACCGCTGTCTTCTGACAGTGCGACAAGGCCGGAGCGGCACCGCCTCGTCGTCTCCGTGTCCTTAGGGACTTCGAAAAGGGACAAGGCGCACGAGTGCGACATTCTCGGCGTCCCCTTCCGGATCGAGCGTCGGGGAACGGACGGGGATCGCGAAAAGTTCAAGTCTGTAATGGAAAGCTTGGACGGAGTGGCAGACGCCCTTGGTGTGGGCGGCGCCGACATCTGGCTTGTGACGGAGACGAAGCGTTACGCTTTCCGCGAGATCCTGGGTCTGATCCGGGGCGTCAAGAAGACGCCTGTGGTCGACGGGAGCGGCCTCAAGCACACGCTCGAGCGTCGGACCATCGAGCGGCTCCAGGAAGAAGGCACCGTCGATTTTTCTAAGGAGCGGGTGCTTCTGGTCAGTGCGGTCGACCGGTTCGGCATGGCCCAAGCGATCGATAAGGTCTGTCCACAGACGGTCTATGGCGACGTCTTGTTCGGGTTGGGCCTGCCTCTGAAACTTAAGAAGTACAAGACCGTGTCCCGCTTGGCGTCCGTCCTCTTGCCCGTCGTCACCAGGCTGCCGTTCCAGTGGTTCTATCCGACGGGAGAGAAGCAGGAAGAGCGAAAACCCAAGTTCCCCGACGTCTTCGCCTGGGCCACGTTCGTCTGCGGCGACTGGCACTACATCCGTCGCTATGCCCCGGACGATCTCAAAGGCAAGACCGTCATGACCCAGACCCTCCGGTCGGCAGATCTGGAGTGGCTCCGCACGACGGGAGCCCGGCGGGCGATCGCGACCACACCAGAGATGGGGGGCGAAACCTTTGCGACGAACGTCATGGAAGGGGTGCTGGTCACGCTCATCGGTAAGCCCCTGGAGTCTATTACGGACGAGGACTACCTGTCGAAACTGGCCGAACTCGGTTGGAGACCGACCGTTTTCGAGCTTCAGGGCGGGTCAGTCTAGTTCGAGCGATTTGAACCGGAGCTCGGACGACGGGATGTCGGCCGTGAGCGTCCGGTAAGCCCAATTGACCCTTGCCTGGAGTTTCAGCGCCATCGAGGCCTCCTCGCTCCCCTCCGGAAAGTTGGCGGGGTTGCTGCGCTTGTTGAGGCGGTCGAACGCCTTGCGGACGTCGTCCAGTCCGGCTTCCTCGGTCACCCCAAGGATGCCGCGCGCCACGGCTTTCGGGTCCGCGGGCCTGGACACGGGCTCGGACGCCTCGACGGACTCGCCGGCATCGGATCCTGTCCGGGCGTCGTTCGTTTTGGGCTGCCAATACTGGTCGAGGTCGGACGAGCGGATCCGGTCCCACTCGTGGTTGATGTAGCCTCGGAGCAGGTCGTACGCGCGGCGGATCTCACTCATGACGTCACTTCCAATTCTGCCTGGACCTCGTCGAACGAACGGCCAAGTCCCTTCAGCCGCGAAACGACGTCGCCGAATTCGGCTTCTTCCCACTGGGTGCCGCTGTGGACGGCGCCTGCGGAGAGCCTGGCTTTGAGTTCGGAGAGCGTCGCTTCGGCCTCCCGCAGTTTGCCGTCGATCTCCTTGACCTTAGCCTGGGCCGCGTCGTACGACTGCAGTTCCCGGCTCCGGGCTTCCATGGCCGACTCGAGGGCCGACCGTTCGGAGTCGGAAGCGGCCTCGACGTATTGGCGCTGTAGCCGGTTGTAGTTCGTTTCGGCCTCGCCACGGCCCTTGAGTCCCCGCTTCAAGGATTCGCGGGCTTCCACGAGCCGCATCGCGTGCTCCAGGACGGCGTCGGCCTCTGAGACCGCTTCCGCCGCGATGATCTTCACCTCCGGTGCTTTCGCCCTCCGCGAAAGGTCGTCCAGCCCGTCCCGCAGTTGGCGGATCGGTCGGAGCAGCCACCGGGCTTCCTCGCCGAGGCCGGTCTGGCCCGACGACTTCGATCCTGCGGACCGCAAGGCCGCCACCAGTGCGATGACGAGGAACAGGAGGACTCCCAGCGCGACGATCGCGAAGAGTCCGAAGGACGCCAAGCCGAAACTCACTAGAACCTCACCACCGCTGAAATCGAAAAGTCTCGGAATCCGAAACCGTCGAACCGGACCGTCGGAAGATAGCTGATCTTGCCGTTCCCGAAGAGCTCTATCTCGAACGACGTCAGGTCGGTCCGGGAGCTCCAGTCCCGCGACCATCCGACGGTCAGTTTGTCGCCCCGCTCGTTCGGAGGCAGTTTGAGCCGGACGTCCGAAAGGTCTTTGTCCTCGTCCAACGGTGTCTCCCCACGTCTGAGCGAACCCCATTCGACGGCCACCAGGGCCGAACCGAGCCGGACCTGAGTGTCCGCGCCAAGGGCGAGCCGATATCCACGGCCGATTCCTGGCGCCGTCTCGACGTCCCGAAACCGGGACATGTCGGTCGGTTGGATGCCGATATGGTTACCGATCGCGAAACTCAAGCCGATCTCCCCGCCGATGCGGCCGTAGACCGCCCGGGTCCGACCTGATCCGCCGTCGCACGCAGCCAGCGAGATCGGGGCGTCGTCGAGCAGTAGGTTGGTGTCGAACCGGGCCGCGGCCACGGTCGAACGCAGGATCTCCCGCCGCCCGAAGGGAAGGTACTGTTTGCCAAGCCTCCACGAGCCGCGCTGTTCGACATAGTATTCGTCCAAAGTGTCCGGATCTCCCGTGTTGTCCACGCGTTGGAAGCGTTGGGCCACGTAGACTCTGTGGCCCGACTCCAAGACCATGCGCAGGCCGACGAGGGAGTATCGACCGTTCGCATCGTAATACTCGAACAACGACTTCTTGGTGGCACGGACCTGCCAGGTCGGTCGAAGCTCAAGGAACGGCGCGACGTCAGGCACTTGCGCCGAGACCGTTATGGGGAGCAGCATCAGACCAAGGAGGCGGCCTCTCAAGCCAGTCTCCCGTGCAGCGCCGTTCCTTTGAGCTCGGCATAGGCGGACGGAGGCATGGGGACGACACGCCCCAACGTGTTGGCGTAAAGGAGCATCGTCGCCACCCGTTCGAGCGTCTCCATGCGGTCGCAAGCGTCCCAAACGTCGCGGCCCAGGGTCGCGGCTCCGTGATGGCTGAGCAGGAACGTCTTGTGGCCGTCCAAAAACGGGTCTAACCGGTCCGGTAGTTCGTCGGTCCCCGGAAAACCGAACGGGACGGACGCCACGGGGCCGAGGACAAAGGCGGATTCGGGAAGCACATCGTCGGGCAAGCCTTGTCCGGCGAGACTGAACGCGGTCGCGACGGGCGGATGGGCGTGGACGACGGCTTGGCAGTCGAGTCTCCGGCGATAAGCTCTCAAATGCAGCTTGACCTCGCTGCTGGGCCGGCCTTCGCCGAGAGGGCGACCTTCGTCGTCGACCAGGACCAGGTCTTCGGGCCGCATGTCGCCTTTGCAGACGCCGCCAGGGGTGCAGACGAGCACGCCAGGGGCCAACCGGGCGGACACGTTGCCTTCGCGGGCACCGACGAGGCCTCGTTCCCAGAGCCGGCGGCCGACGTCGCAAACTTGCGACCTGACCTGAGCCTCGCGATCCACAGAAGGCATTATGGCAGGCCCGCCCCGTCGTGCCGAAGCCGCCGAAGGTCGCTTTCGAACGCCGGGTAACTCGTGTCGACCGATTGGGCGTTCAGCACGGTCGTCTCGCCTGTGGCAACGAGGCCTGCGACCGCGAACGCCATCGCGATCCGATGGTCGCCCTCGGCGTCGATGGTCGTGCCCCGAAGCGGAGTGGGGCCGCTGACGTCGAGCCCGTCTTCGTGTTCGATGACGGCGGCACCCATTTCCCTCAGTCCTTCGGCCATCGTCTTCAGCCGGTCCGATTCCTTGACGCGCAGTTCGGCGGCGTCACGGATCCGGGTCGTCCCTTCGCATTGGGTCGCGAGGACGGCGAGGACCGGGATTTCGTCGACGAGTCGGGGTACGTCGTCGCCGCCGACTTCGAAGGCACGGAGACACCCGCTCCCCGTGACGCGAAGGTCGGCGACGGGTTCGCCCGTGGACTCTCGTTCGACGTCCCGTTCGACCGTCGCCCCGGCCCGATGCAAAGCGTCCAAGACGCCCGTGCGCGTCGGGTTCACGCCGACGCTGACGAGCCGGACGTCGGAGCCAGGGGTCATGGCCGCCGCGACCAGGAAGAACGCGGCGCTCGAAACGTCGCCGGGAACGTCGAAATCCACCGCAGGGATCCGCTGGCCGCCCCGGACGCCGACGCACAGGTTCCCGTCCCTCATCACTTCGATCCCCAGTCCCTCGAGCATGCGTTCGGTGTGGTCACGGCTCACGGACGGTTCCGACACCCACGTTTCGCCTTGGGCTTTGAGCCCGGCCAGCAACAGGCACGTCTTGACCTGGGCGCTCGCGACGGGCGACAGATACCTGATCCCGTTCAGGGTGCGGCCCCGGATCGAAATCGGCGCGGTGTCCCCTTCGATGGACGCGCCCATGTCACGGAGCGGTCCGACGACCCTCCTCATCGGCCTGCGGGAGAGCGAGGCGTCGCCCGTCAACCGGCAGTCCAGACCGGGGACCGAAGCCAGGACTCCGGCGAGCAGGCGCATCGACGTCCCGCTGTTGCCGCAATAGAGGTCGACGTCTGGAGACGACCAGGGCCTTTCGCGGCCGACGATCGCAAAGCGGGCGGACCCGAACTCGCCCGGTTCGAAGAACTCGATGTCGGCGCCGCACTCGCCGAGACACTCGGCGGTGGCCATACAGTCCTCCCCGATCAGCGGGTCGCCGATGCGGCTGGGCGACTCGTCCGCCATCGCCGCCAGGATCAAGGCCCGGTGGGTCATCGACTTGTCGCCAGGCGGCCGGACGGTCCCCATGAGGCGTTGAACCGGACGGACGCGGAGGGTACGGGCTTCCACGGGGAGCAGTTTGACGGGACCGTCTTGGCCCCAACGGACGATGGGACCTGAAGCCGGGGCATACTTTCAGGAGTCTGCAAGACGAAGGACGAGCATGTTCCGTACACAGAACCCTACACTCAAGTCGCGGATCTTCGAAGAAGCGTCCGGTTCCGGCGTCATGACGCTCGGAGGCACGATGGTCAAGACCGGCCTGCTGTTGCTCCTCCTGATCGTCGGTGCGGTCGTCGGCTGGATGTCGCAGAGCATCGTCCTCCTGATCGCAGGCGTCGTCGGAGGGCTCATCCTCGCGGTCATGACGAGCTTCAAACGCGAGTGGTCGCCTGTCACGGCCCCCCTCTACGCCGTCGTGGAAGGATTGGCGGTCGGGACGATCTCGGTGGTCTACAACGCCAACATGGCGAAGACCCAATATGCCGGCGCCGTTCCGCTTGCGATCTTGGGAACGTTCGTCGTTCTCGGGGTCATGCTGGCGCTCTACGCGACCCGGATCATCAAGGTCACCCAGACCTTCATGGCCGTTGTCGCCGGAGCGACGCTCGCGATCGGGATCACCTACCTGTTCACTTGGATCGGCGGGATGTTCTTCAAGGGTCTTTTCAGTCTGCCGATCTATCAGAGCGGGCCGATCGGGATCGGATTCAGCGCGTTCGTCATCGTGTTGGCCGCCCTCAACCTCGCGATGGACTTTCAGGTCGTAGAGAGCGGGGTCCAGAGCCGGGCGCCGAAGTACATGGAATGGTACGCAGGCTTCGGCCTGCTGGTCACCCTCGTCTGGCTGTACCTGGAAATCCTGCGGCTCATGTCCAAGTTGGCGGGATCCCGACGCTGACGTCCGGTATCGGCAGGCCATCGGTACGCCTTTCGTATTGATCCGGAAGGCGTCTTCGTTCATACTGCCCGACAATGTTCGTGATCCCGGTCGCGTTGGCGCTCATCGCCCAAGACCAGTCCCAGCTCACGCGCCCGGTCTCCAAGGGCGAGGTCAAAGCCAAGCTTCACACCCCTGACGTCGTCGGGATGTCCGCCGCAGACCGCGAAGCCGGATACAGACGGCGGCTCCAAATGGAGTCGGACTCGGTGTTCCAGCGCGTCATGTGGAGATCGATCGGCCCCGAGGTCCAAGGCGGGCGAGTCATCGATATCGAAGTCCCGAGGGGCGTTCCCAATCGGCTCCTCGTCGCTTATGCGACGGGCGGGCTTTGGTCGACCGAAGACGACGGGGTGACGTGGACGCCGCTCTTCGACGGACAAAGTTCGTTCGGTATCGGCGACTTCGCGGTCTCGAAGAACGGGGACACGATCTGGCTGGGGTCCGGAGAGAACAACAGCCAACGGACGAGCTATGCCGGGACGGGCGTCTTCAAGAGCACCGACGCGGGCAAGTCTTGGACCAACGTCGGATTGCCCGAGAGCCACCATATCGGTCGCGTCGTCATCGACCCTCGGGACGAGAACACGGTCTGGGTCGCCGCGCTCGGCCATCTGTACTCGCAGAACGAAGAGCGCGGCGTCTACAAAACGACCGACGGCGGCAAGACGTGGAAGCAGGTCTTAAAGGTCGACCGTTACACGGGCGCCGTCGACCTTGCCATGGACCCGCGCCGCTCGGACGTCATGTACGCCTCGACGTGGGACAGGGACCGTCGGGCCTGGAACTTCCGCGAAGGCGGGTCGGGATCCGCAGTCTGGAAGACGACCGACGGCGGCAAGACCTGGAAAAAGGTCACCGCTTTGCCCCACGACGGCGATGCCGGACGCATCGGCCTGGCGGTCGCCGCCTCGAAGCCGGACACGGTCTATGCCTTCTACGACAACCAGAACGCCGACGAGGAGTCCATCGGGCGCGACGAAAGGACGGCGGCGGGCCGTCTGACCTTGATGCGCTACGTGCGCACGCCGCTCGACGTGTTGCTCAAGGTCGAAGAGTCGAAGCTGAAGACCTTCCTCACGAGCTATCTTCCGCGCGAGGAAAAGGCTGAAGACGTCTTAGCGCGGCTGAAGGACGGGAAGCTGGACAAGAAGGGCTTGGACGAGCTGTTCAAGAAGCGGAGCCCGAACGTGTTCCAGATGCGGTTACGCGAAGCCGAAGTCTTCCGTAGCGACGATGCGGGCAAGACTTGGAAGAGCGTGAGCGGCCCGCTCGGCGAGCACGGCGGCTACTATGGCGGCCAAATCTCGGTCGATCCGACCAATCCGGACGTCGTGTACATCACGGGCGTCCTGTTGCTGCGCAGCAAGGACGGCGGCAAGACCTGGGCCTCTACGGCCAGAGAGAGTCACGTCGACTTCCACGTCGTGCGCTTCCACCCAGACGATCCCCGCCGGATTTGGGAGGGGTGCGACGGCGGGCTGTACTACAGCGGCGACGGCGGCGACCACTGGCGCATCATCAACAATCTGTCCGTCGGCCAGTTCACGACCATCGCCGTCGACGACAAGACGCCGTACAACGTCTATGGCGGGCTCCAGGACAACGGGACGATGAAGGGGCCGAGCACGTACGTGTCCGGCCGGTCCGATCCGAACTCATGGAAGGACATCGGCGGAGGCGACGGAAGTGCGATCGCGATCGACCCGAGGGGCGGTGGGGACACGGTCTACATCGCCAGCCAGTTCGGCGACCACTCTGCGATCGACCAGAAGACCAACGAGCGGTGGAACGCCCGGCCGACGGGCGAAGGGCTTCGGTTCAACTGGATCTCTCCGATCCTGATCTCGCCGCACCATCCGGACATCGTCTACGTCGGAAGCCAGAAGCTCCACCGTTCGTTCAACCAAGGACGGCGGTTCGAAGCGATCAGCGGCGACCTGACCAAGAACCGTCCTCCCGGCAACGTCCCTCATTCGACGTTGACGACGGTCAGCGAGAGCCCGTTCAAATTCGGCGTGGTCTACGTCGGAGCGGACGACGGTTCGGTGAAGATGACGCCGGACGGCGGCAACTCCTGGGTCGACATCGCGACCCCTCGGCCGGACAACTGGGTAACTAGGATCGTCGCCAGCAAGTACGACGCCGGGACGGTCTACTGTTCGCAGAACGGTTATCGCCAAGACGACTTCGCTCCTTACGTGTGGCGGTCGAAGGACTACGGGAAGACCTGGGAATCGATCTCGGGAGACCTACCCGCGGAATGCGTCAACACGGTCCGTGAAGACCCGAACAAATCCGGGTTCCTCTATGTGGGGACCGATATGGGCGTCTATGTGTCGACGGACGGCGGTTCGCACTGGACGCCGTACGGTGGCGGAATGCCGCATACGCCCGTCCACGACTTGGCGATCGCGGCCAAGGCGAAGGAAATGGTCGTCGCGAGCCATGCACGGTCGGTCTGGGCCGTATCGCTCGAGCCGCTATACGACTTGACCGACGAGATCCGGAAGAAGGACTTCCACGCGTGGTCGGTCGACGAGGTCACGGCCAGCGAACGCTGGGGCATGCCCGCGTCCGAATGGGAGAAAGCGCCGCGGACCGAGCCGCGGGTCCAACTCAAGTTCTTCACTCATTGGCGCGGCAAAGGCAAGCTGGTGCTGAAAGGTGCGGACGGCAAAGAGTTGAAGTCAGAGGACTACGTCGTGGCTCCGGGATACAACTTTGCCACGATGACCCTCCTGATCAAACCGGGAAATCCGGACGCCAAGCCGGACTTCAGCGTGCCGAAAACGGCCGAAGACGTGCTGAAAGACCCCTACGCGGCCCGCAGGGCGACGTACGTCTCGAAAGGCGACTATACGGTCGAAGTGCAGGTCGAAGGTAAGGTCGGCGTCATCAAATTCAAGGTGTCGTGAGTTCACGACACCTAGATTTTGCTAACATAACGGAATTCGGGCACCGGCAACCTCACGGGTCCGTTAATCTCTACTCGGAGACATCTCCGAGTACGTTGGAGCAGAACCGAAGCATGAAAAACTCGATCCGCATCTTCGCAGTCACGGCCCTTGCCCTTGCGGCGATGGCCCCGGCCATGGCCCAGGTCGGAAAGACGAAGACCCTCGCCCCCCGGGTCGCCGCCCAAAAGTCGGGCACGATGAAGAAGCCGGTCGCCGCGACGAACCAAGTCAGCGGAGCCGTAAAGGGCGAACCGAAGGGCAAGACGTTCGTCGTCGCCTCGAAAAAGGGCACGTACACCGTCGACGCGTCCAAGGCCCGTTGTACGTACAAGGGCAAGTTCTTCAGCATCGGATCCCTAAAGGGCGGAACGCTCGTCATGGTGACGGGACCGGCCAAGGGTTCCACCATCACCGCGACCGAAGTCAAAGTGACCTACATGAAGGGTGCCGCCAAGTCGAAGCCGACCAAGGCCAAGATGACGTCGTCCGGTCACTAAAGAGCCCCAGGCTTAGCCCTTTCGGGAGGCGCACCACGTTCGGTGCGCCTCCTGTTTTTTTGCGGGATTGACGTTCGATCGGCAGGTTCTGATCCCGTTTGCGGAACAAGGATATAGGCCGTAACCTGACGAAAAGGGGAAAAGGCGACGACAATCTTCCAGGTAGGCGCTGTGAAACGGATTCAAAGCATGATCAAAAGACCTCGAGGACGACGGGCGTTCACGCTCGTCGAAATCATGATCGTCATTCTGATCATCGGGATCCTGTTGACGATCGCCGTCCCTTACTACGCTCAAGTGCGGCTTCGGACCTGGACGCACGCCTGTCTCGAGAACCAAGTCAAGATCGACCAGGCCAAGCAACTGTGGCAAATGGAAGAAGGCATGGGCCCGACCGACACGCCCGTGATGACCGACCTTGTCCCGAAGTACCTGAAAAGGGAACCGAAGTGCCCGACCCACGGGACGTACACGATCGGCAACTGCAGCGAACCGGCCACGTGCGACCAACACGCACGGGGCAGCAACAGCGGCTAGCCTAGAAGCGGATCCGGACCCGGAGAGCGCCGATCTTCTCGCCACCGTCGGTCGTCACCGATGTCCACACCTCGACGGTGCCCTCGACGTCCTTCGCCGTGCCAGGCGATTTGGCCATACCGCCTTCCGGCAGTTTCTGGCCCTGTAGGGACGTGTCGGTGGTCGCGACGACCGTACCTTCCGGATCGGTCACGACGACCGAAACGAACCGCCCCTCCCGGTTGATCGCGTCCAGGACGCCTTGGAGGCGGGACTTTCGGTTTTCGAACCGGACCGAGCGTGTTTCAAGGAGCGGGAGCGAAAGGGAAGCGGCGAGGCCGTCCACGCCTCGGGCGAACGCTTCGCGCCTCATCGCAGCGGCCTTGATCCCTTCGATCCAGACGAGCAGTCCGATGGCGAGGACGCCGGCCAAGACGAAAGCCGCCAAGACCAGGGTCGGCCGCTGGACGGCCGCCGGCTTCGGCGGTTCGGGGGCCTGTTCAGGATCGGACATGCGGCCAGTTTAGACGACCGGCCGCACGGATCACTGCTGGGTCGCGAAGGTCGTGAAGTACACCTTCAAGACGGGGCCTGTCTGAGAGTCCCACGTTTCGTCGACGATCTCTTCCTCGTGCGAGGCGCCGTGTCCCTCGGCGCCCTTCTCGGCCCCGGCTTCGCCCTCGGACTTGGCGGCATGGCCCTTGGCCTTCTTGCCTTTGCCCTTCTTGTCCTTTTCTTCGTCGTGATGAGGCACGACGGCATTGATCGCCTTTGCGATCTCCTTCTTCAGCTTCTCCTTGCCTTCCGGGGTCGCGATCTCGTTGAAGTCCTGTCGCGTCAGGACCGAGATCACAGCATCGCGGACCGGAGCGGGAGGCTCGGCTTTGCCTTCGTGGCCGCCTCCCGCCTCTTCCGTCAGGTGCATGTTCTTGGCGACGTGGACGGCGATGTCGGTCTTGAGGAACGTACGACCGTCGTTCAGGTTCACGAGGAACTCACCGAGAGGGACGACCTCTCCGAGCTCGATCGGCGGCTCTTCCTTCTTGCCCCCCGAACCCATCTTCATTCCGAAGAACCCTCCGGCGACCAGCATGACCACGAGGGCCAAGATCATGGGAAGTTTGCCTTTCTTCTTCGGCTTTTCGGGAGCTGCTGCTTCAGACATGCGCGACCATCCTCTAAGGGTTTGTTCCGCATTTGGGCCGGGAAATCACATTTGCCGGCCGGTAAGGGTGCCGAAAGTCGGGACCTGACTGGTCAGAAGGTCGCACCGTCCACCTTCTGGGGTTCATTTCGGCCGTGTCCTTGCTTCACACTGACCCTATGTCCACCTCCCGAACCCTTTCGATCTGGGACGACATCGCTTCCCGCGGGGTCGCGGAGGTCGTCCGAACCCTCGCCGACGAAGACGCCATCCGCATGACGGAGCAGTACGGGACGCACAACTACAAGCCCCTCCACGTGAACGTGGTGAAGGGTGACGGTGCCGAATGCTGGGACGGGGCGGGGAACCGCTTCATCGACTGCGTCGGGGCGTACTCGGCCGTCGCCCACGGCCACCTCAGCGAAAAGGTCGTCCAGGCCGTCCACGAGCAACTCGAGCGCCTTTCTTTGGCGAGCAGGGCCGTCTATACGGGGGAACTCGCGCTCTTCCTGAAGGGACTTGCCGACTATTGCGGTCTGGACATGGTCTGCCCCATGAACACCGGGGCCGAAGCGGTCGAGACCGCGATCAAGATCGCCAGAAAGTGGGCCTACACGGTCAAGGGCGTCCCTGACGATCAGGCCGAGATCATCGTGTGCGAAGGCAACTTCCACGGTCGGACGACCACGATCGTCGGCTTTTCGACGGAGAAGAACTACCGCGACCATTTCGGGCCGTTCACGCCCGGGTTCAAGATCGTTCCGTTCGGCGACGTGGACGCGGTCAGGGCCGCCGTCGGGCCCAACACGGCCGCCGTCCTCGTCGAGCCTGTCCAGGCAGAAGGCGGCATTTTGATCCCGGAAGACGGCTACATGGTCGGGCTCCGGAAGGTCTGCGACGAATCCCGTTCCCTCTTGATCTGGGACGAGGTCCAGACGGGGTTCTGCCGCACCGGCCGTAAGTTCGCTTGGCAATGGGAAGACGCGGCACCGGACATGATGGCCGTCGGAAAGCCGCTCGGAGGTGGCGTCATGCCTGTCAGTGCGGCCGTCGGCACTCGTGAAGTCATGTCCGTGTTCCAACCTGGCGACCACGGTTCGACCTTCGGCGGCAACCCGCTCGGGTGCGTCGTCGCCCTCTCCGCGTTGGCCGAAATGGAGACCGAAGGGTTCGCCGAGATGTCCCTGACCAAGGGCGAGCGCCTCCTCGAGGGTTTCCGCTCGTTGAACTCGCCCCGCATCCATGCCCTTCGGGGGCGCGGACTCCTGGTCGGCCTTGAGGTCAACGACGGGGTCGACTCGGCCAAACTCACGCAGCGGTTGCTCGAGAACGGCATCCTTTCGAAGGAGACCCGCCACCGGACGTTCCGGTTCACGCCTCCGATCGTCATCGAAGACGCCTTGATCGACGAGATCGTGGACAAGGTGGGACGGTCCCTGGCCGCGCTCTGACGGCGCCCGTGTCAGAATAGGCGTTCCCGATGGAGCAGGTCCAGACCTTGGAACAGACGGTCGCCGAGGCCATTCGAGCCGCGCCGACGACCACGGCGTGTCGCGAGATCGAGCTGAAGTCGCTCGGCAAGAACGGCGAACTGACGGGTCTGATGCGCGGCATCGGTCAGTTGCCGGCGGAAGACAGGCCCCGATTCGGCGCAGCGGTCAACGAGGCTCGGGCTCGCCTCCAGTCCCTCCTCGACGCGCGCGTCGAGGAGTTGCTCCACAAGGAACTGGCCGTCCGGTTCGAGTCTGAGCGCTTGGACGTGACGATGCCTGGCAAGCGGCCGGACGTCGGTTACGAACACGTCCTCCAACTCACCGAAAACCGGATCAAGTCGGTTCTTGGGGGACTTGGATTCGTCTATTATGAAGGGCCTGAACTTGAAGATTTCAAGTACAACTTCGACGCCTTGAACTACCCGCCGGACCATCCGGCGATGGACGCTCAGGACACGTTCTACGTGTCCGACGACCTCGTCCTCAGAACGCAGTGCACGTCGTTCCAAGGCCGGCTGTTCGAAACCGTCGAGCCGCCGTTCCGCTTTTTCACGGTCGGCAGGACGTATCGGAACGAGGCCGTCGACCGCACCCATGGGCACACGTTCCACCAGGTCGACGCGTTCATGGTCGACGAGGGCATTTCGATGGCGCACTTGAAGGGAACGCTCGACGCCTTTGCACGGACGATGTTCGGCGACGAGGCGAAGGTGCGGTTCCGCCCCGACTTCTTCCCGTTCGTCGAACCGGGCGTCGACTATGCCATTTCGACTCCGAAGCTGTTCAACGGTAAATGGGTCGAACTCGGCGGGGCCGGACTCGTCCACCCGAACATCTTGGAGCGATACGGTATCGATACCGAGCGCTATTCCGGGTTCGCCTTTGGCCTCGGGGTCGAACGGATTCCGATGATGATGCACGGGATCGACGACCTTCGGTACTTCCTGGAGAACGACCTCAGGTTCCTGGAACGGTACGGCCGTGAAGCGGAGATTTCGAGTTTCCGGACCACGGGCCTGAACCGGAAGACAGGCTCGTCTTACGGTACAGACCGTTACGACGACGGACTGGTCCGCACGTCGGACTGAACTCCCTTGGGTTCAAACCTCGGGCGGTAGAATCGCACCTCCCATGAAGTTCACCGAGTCCATGCTTCGCGACCTCGTCGAGACGGCGATGAGCGCCGAGGAGGTCGGTGACCTGTTGACCATGACCGGCTTCGAACTGGAGGAGGTCTTGCTCGTCGAAGGCGAGAAGGTGCTCGACATCAACGTCATGGCGAACCGGGGAGACGGGGCATCGGTCTTGGGACTGGCCCGCGAGGTTTTGGCTAAGGACCCGAAGAGCCGGCCGACGCCGCTCTATCAGGCCCTGTCCACGCACGGTCCGCAGGAAGGAGCGGCGGATCCTGAAGCGACGGCCTCGGTCCGCATCGAGTCGCCCCTTTGCACCCGGTTTTCGATCCGCGTCTTCGAGGGTCTCGCCAACGGCCCGTCCCCGGACTGGGTCCAAGAACGCCTGAGGAAGATCGGACAGCGTCCGATCTCTCTGCTCGTCGACCTGACGAACACCGTCATGTACGAGACCGGTCAGCCTCTTCACGCCTATGACTTAGACCTCGTCCCTAAAGGGTCGCTCGTCGTCCGGGAAGCCCGTGCGGGCGAGACGTTGACGACTCTGGACGGCACTGCCCACGAACTGAAAGCGGGAATGCTGATGATCTGCGACGAGACCCGTCCGATCGGGGTCGCCGGGGTCATGGGAGGCTTGGACACCGAAGTCTCTGAGACGACGACCCGCTGCCTTCTCGAATCGGCCCACTTCGACCACCAAGCGGTCCGAAGGACGCGCAAGGGCCTCGGGCTCCAGACGGACGCGAGCTATCGGTTCGAGCGCTACGTCGACCCGGAAGGAACCGTCAGAGCGCTCGACCGCTTTGCAGAGTTGTTGGAACAATGTGCAGGTTACAAGCCTTTACCTTTACTGATCGACGTCTATCCGGCACCGCCGGTCCGACCTGCGGTGGTTGTCCGCGGTGATCGGACGCGCCGCTTGCTGGGATTGGACGTCTCGTCTCAACAGATTGCAAAATACCTTCAAGACTTAGGGAGTAGAGTTGAACAAAACGGCGACGACTTTAGCGTCGCTCCCCCCAGTTGGCGCATCGACCTTGTCCGAGAGGACGACTTCGTCGAGGAGGTCGGTCGCGTGCACGGGTACGAGAAGATCCCGTCGCTGCTGCCCATCGGGAGCACGCCCGTGGGCGGTGTCCACGGCCGGTCCAAGTTTCTGGACGCCCTTCGCGGTTGGGCGGTGCGGTGCGGCTTCACCCAATGCATCAGCCATTCGCTGTGTGCCGGCAGCCCGCTAGACGCTCCCGGGGGACACGTCCACGTCCGGAACCCGCATTCACCTGAACTGGAGCTCCTCCGCAACAGTTGCCTTCCCAGTGTCGCCGATGCAGCCTTGAGGAACGGTGGAAAGGGATTGAAGCTGTTCGAAGTCGGCCGTGTCTTCCGTCCGGGTTCGGAGGGGCACCACATGGCTCTCATTTCGACGTCAGCGGCCGCATCTGGGCCGACCGTGACCGATGCGGGCTTCTTTGCCATGAAAGGGACGATAGAGACGATTCTGGAAGGAACCGGATTTAGACCGTCGTTCAGTCTTCCTGCCGTCCCCGACGATCGGTTCCACCCGACGCGGCAGGCCTCTTGGGAGGGGGCCGTGCTGTTCGGCCAGATCCATCCCTTGGTTGCCGAGACTCTGGGGCTGCCCACCGAAACGTGCCTCGCCGAGATCGATGTGACGGCTCTTTGGCGGCTCGTTCCGGCCGACGATCCGTTCAAGCCGTTCCATCGGCACCCGAGCGTCCGCCGGGACATGGCCGTGGTCGTGGCAAAGTCCGTCAAGTACCAGGACGTCGCCTTGGTGATCGAAGAGGCCTGTGGCGACGTGCTCGAGCGGCATTGGCTGTTCGACGTCTACGAAGGGGCGGGGATCGATCCGGGCCACCATAGCCTGGGCATCGCCCTCCTGCTCCGCAAGGCCGGAACCTTTACGGACGAGGAAGCGAACCGGGTGCGGGACGCGGCCGTATCGGGGCTGGAACGGCTGGGGGCGAAACTGCGCTGAGGGCGGCCCGGACCGCGACCGCCGCAAGGGAACAGGCCAAGACGGAACGGAACGCCGACGGCCAGTAGTGGTAGTGGCCGAAAGGTTGAAGCCACGCCATCGGTAGGAACGCGATCAAGGCCAAAGACATGGATCCGAGGACGATCGGCCAGCTCCGGTGACGGGCCACCGTCTTCCAGGCCGCCAAGTTCGATCCGGCCAACGCCGCGAACCTCCATGGGACGTCCGTCAGAAGGACCTCGAAGCCGACGGACAGCGTCACGCCGCACGTCGCGAGCCAGTTCCAAGCTGGGAGGGCGTAGTCCATGAGTACGAGCAGGACGCCCGGTCCGTCACGGAACTGTTGTTGCTGGTAGCCCGAGACGCCGTGCGGAACGACGGCCCAACGGACGGCCAGGTAGGCGACGAGCAGCGCCCAGTACAAGCCGTGGGGCCATTTGACGGGACGTCGTCCTTCTAAAGCCGTGATGACGGAGAGTCCCAGGAGGGCGGCGGGCACCATGACGGCCTGTTCGTATGACAGTAAGGCTCCGACCGTGCCGAGTGCGGCGAACGTAGTCCAGACCCAAGCCGACCTTTTTTGACGCGCCGTAACCGTTTCCGTCCCCCGGGTCGCGGGGACGTCGGTCGACGTCGCGGGCTTAGGGTCCGAAGTCGCGGTCAATCGGTCGAACCGGGCATGGGCCGCCATCGCAGCGAGAGCGAAGAGCGCCATCGTCGAAGCCGTTCGACCGGGAATCCACGCGAGGACGCGGTCATCGATGGGCGAGACGGGTGCCGTCAGGGTCGAAAGGAACACGAGCGTCCCCGCCGCCCCAAGGCAGACCGGGATCTTTGTGCGTCCGCCTCGGAAAACCCCCAGCAGGCAAACGCCGGCAGCGGCCCAAGCGACCGGAGTCAAGGGAGAGAGCGCAGCGGAGTCCAAGGTCCAAAGACCGAAGAGCGCCGAAGAGACACCTGCGATCCAGGGCGACCGCACGGCTTCCCGCACGAGCCAGAACAGCAGTAGCGTGCACCCGCATGCGAGCAAGGCGTTCGTGAGGCCGAACCCCGCCGCCGAGTCTCTATGGACGGCCCGGTCGAATTCGAAGACCAGGGTCGAGACGGGTCGGTAAAAGTGGTTTTGTAGCGGCCAGTCCGTTCGGAACCAGGAAAGAAGATCGTGACGGGCGTCCAACGCGCGCAAGAGGACGGCCGTGTCGGTGTCCTTCAAGAGGGCCGGTCCGGACGCGCGTTTCAGGAAAAGGGCCAGGCACGCGAGGAGGGGCAACGCGAACCAAGGAAGCCACCTCTTCACAGTCGAAAGTCTGGCACTGCCGACGGCCGGTCCGCCCGGCTCGGGGTCCAGGACCAGGAACCAAACCGAAACCGAAGTGGGTTCTGTACGTCGGGAAAGGACAATGAACGGACTCTTGAACGCAGCGGCGGCATTCTTCGCGTCAGCATTCGCATTCCTGGCTCCGGCACCGAAGCCGGTCGCGGAACCGAACGTGAAGGACATGGAAGGTAAGCCGCTCCCCGCCTTCGCAATGCGGACGGTCGACAACAAGAAGGTCGACAACGCGACGATCAAGGGCAAACCGGTCCTGATCGATTTTTGGGCCACGTGGTGCGGCCCGTGCAAGAAGGCGTCTCCCCTCCTTCAGCAACTTCACACGAAGTACAAGTCCAAGGGCTTGGTCGTCATCGGTGCGAACGGGCTCGAGGACGAATCCGGTCCCTCGGCGGCATCGGGCTACGCCCGCGAGCACAAGTACACGTACGTGTTCACTCACTCGAACGACGGCCTTATGAGCAAGTGGGCCGTTCAAGCCTTGCCGACCATGTTGCTCGTCGACCGCACGGGCAAGGTCGTGAAGGTCCAGATCGGCTACAGCGACAAGGTGGGCACTCAGTTGTCCACATTGGTCGAGCAACTGGTCAAAGGCTAAGAGCGGCGCAGTCGCTCCACGCGTCTGCCGGCCCGCGCCGGTCCAAGTGAGAACCTCCGTCGCGATGCGTCGCGACGGAGGTCCTCTCTTGCCCTGACGTCCGGTCCGGTCGTCGGTCTCGACGATCGAAAGCCCGAATTTTTGCCGGCCCGTACTTTTGCTGATAAGATAAAGGGTGCGCGTTCTTGTGCGGCCGATTGGCTGTGAGCGCGCGGAGAGGAATCTGAATGGCAAACGAAGCACGTAAGGGCGCCGGTGAGCGCCTCGTCATCTCTATCGACCTGAAAGCCGGATCCAACGGCGAACGACCGGAAGGCCTCACTGCCTATCTCTTTGACGCCGGAGGGAAGCTGATCGAGCAGCGTCCCATCGGAAAGGGAGGAAAACTCGAGTTCAAGGCGACGGCACCGGCGGTCGACCAGGACTACCGGCTGATCGTGGGACCGGACACGGGCGACGAGAAGCCCACGCTGTCCGGTCTGCGGAGGGCGCAAGCGTTCGAATCACGGATCACGTCCCTCGGCTCCCAATGGAAAGGGACGCGCGACTTCGTCATCGACGGTCTGATATGGGACGAGTGGCTTCGGCCACGGTGTTGCGTCCGAGGCAAAGTCGTCAAGCGCGTCGGAACGGGGTCGCACGCGGTGGAACTGCCCGTCTGCAGTTCCACGGTCGAAGTCTACGAAGTGGACCCGCTCGAGATCCTCCTGCCGCGGATCCCTGACCTCGAACTTGATAAGTTCCGACGGTACATCGTCGACCGACCGATCCCCCGACCCGGTGACCCGCCGCCTTTCGAGCGCGGGCCGATCGGACCGCCGCCACTGCCTCCGCAAACGGGCCTCATGGCGAAGTTCCGAGGAGGGGGCCTGGATCTGTCGGCCTTGTCCGGAGACCGACAAAGGATGTTCGACACGTTACCGGACTCGTTTCGGGCGGCCGTCTCGTCCGGCGACATGCGGACTCTTCGGTCCGAGCTGCTGCTGAACCCTCACATCGCGTGGCCGATCTTCTGCTGGTTCTGGCCCCGGTTCGTCACCAAGACAAAGGTCGGGGAAGGCGCCGTCGATTCCCAAGGTCGATTCAAGGTCTGCTTCAGGCGCAGTTTCTGGAACCCGGACCAGCCCGACCTTTGGTTCAAGGTCGTCCAGGACAAGGGGACGCCCGAGGAGGCGGTCATTCACGCGCTCTATCCCGTGGGGTGCCATACCTGGTGGAACTTCGCCTGCGGATCGGAGGTCACGCTATACGCCGGGCCCCACGCGCGGACGTGTTACGACGATCCCGTTTACGGAATGGACGGTGAGTGGGTCGTTTTGGAAGCCATCGGAACGGTTTCGCCGGACGCGGTCTACGGGTTGAGCCAGACCCTTGCCGGATCGACGACGTCCGGAGTTTCGGGGAACATCGGGACGATCGAGAACGGCGGGCCGGTCGACTCCCCGTTCGCGAACCTGATCCGAATCCGGCTTCAGTTTTCGGCGGGACTTAGGGCGCTGGGGGCGATGTACCGCGTGTCGGCTTCGGTCGACGGTGGCGCGACCTGGACGTTGCTCGACCGGGAGGTTCGAAGGACGTACGTCAGGACCGTCGGCGGCCATCCGGTCTACGACAGGCTCAAGCTGGGACCGACCACGGCCGCCCCGATCAACTTCTTCTCTTCGCAGCCACTGGCTGCTCCGTTGGGTGGCGCATGGACCATCCCGGCCGGCAGCGAACGCGACGATCTCACGAGCGCTTATCTGCCGACGATCGGTGCAGGGCCGACCGAACTCACGAACGGAAAAGTGCTGTTGCGGGTGGAAGTCTTCGACAATACGGGCGCGGCGATGCCGATGGGCGGGCCAGTGCCGTATGACTTTTACCTGTACGTCAGCCCGTCCGTCGATCCGGTCGACGCCGGGACGCTTCCTGCGACCGTCTCGGTCGGGGGTAACGCAATGGAATTCACGTTGCACGTGGACAACCGTCCGTGCTATGCCGAAATCCAACAGCCGAGGATCGGGAGCGACCTGGCTAGCCTGAACTGTGGCGGACTGACCTACCATGACGCTAGTGCCGACCTCGAAGTCCCGTTCGTCGCGTCGCATCCCGAGATGCGGTGCTGGCACGAGTTCGGAATGGTCCGCGGTGCGAACAACGCGTTCCCGTTCGTCGAGTCCGCCGACGCGACCCCTGGATACTTCCGCGCGACCGCCTCGATCTCAGACATGCTCGGAGGCTGCTCCGGAGCAGCGTTCTCGGCCAATTTGTCCGTCTTCGCACTGGCGACGGACGGTTGGGACAGGCAGAGCCAGTTCGACCGGTACTGGGTGTACGCGTTCATGTTGACGCCAGGGCCGTTGCCGCATCCTTAAGTCGCGGATTGGTCCACGAGCAAAACCGTCGGTCCAGGCCTCCGGGCCGACGGGTCTCCAATCTTTCTCACGACCCGGACATCAAGGACAAGATCTGACTTGGCGACAAGTTCGGACCGTAGGCGGAACGGCGACCGAAAAGGTCGCTAGGAGTTGTGCTGTCGCGATTGCAGCCCTTTTCGGGCTACATTCGCGCAGTACACGGCTATGTAAGCGACGGCGATGCAAAGGACGCTCGCCGAACCTTGCAGGGCGTGGACCCACCCTAACTCGCGGACGACGGACCAACCAAGTCGCAAGTCGTTGAGGTCGCCGAGGCGATTCAATTGGACAAAGAGAAGAATCCCGATCAGTGGCAGCCCGAACCGGGCCTTGAGGGCTCCGGCGAAGGCTGCGACTACGGCCAAAGGAACGGCCGAGATCCACATCGACCCGATGTCGGGTTGCTTGTCCCCGATTTCGCTGAGCAAGGACCAGACGGGCACCGAAGTATTACTCTACCGGCGAGTGTCAAGTTCTGAACGTCGTCGTTCCAGACACAATGAGAAAAACCGTCGGTCCGGGCCTCCAGGCCGACGGGTTTCCTGTTATCGGACATGGACGCGGACTTCGAAAGACGGCTGGACAACCTCGTGCGCGGTCTTGCTTCGACGCGGGGCCTGGACGCGACAAACGTCGCCAGAGCGTTCGACTACAGCGTCGCCCAGACTTACCGGTTGTTCGCCAAGACGGTCGGTGAAAGCCCAGGGCGCTTCAGGCGCCGGTTGCTACTCGAACGCGCTGCTGCGAAGCTGAGCACCCCAAGGACCACGGTCGGCTCGGTCGCGGTCGAAGCCGGCTATGGCTCGACCGAAGGGTTCGCCCGCGCGTTCGAAAAGTCGTTCAAGACGAAGCCCACGGAGTGGCGCAAGCGGCCGGGGCCGTACCCGTGGCTTCCCGCTCCGAGCGGGATCCACTATTGGCAGGGCGCGTTCGTCCGCTCCATGTCCCAAGGAACGAAAACAATGAACCCGATAAGACACATGGTCGCACACGACCTTTGGACGACATCGCGCCTCCTGGACCGCGCGCAGACACTCGGTGACGACGCCCTCGACGCTTCGCTGATACCGCCGGTCACCGTCGTCGCGTTCGAAGGCGAAGACAAGACCCTCCGCGTCGTCCTCGACCGGCTCGTCATGGCGAAAGAAGTCTGGGTCGCCGCGATCAAGGGCCGAGAGTTCGACTTTGCCGCACGCGACTCGTCCGTCGCGGGCATGATCGCCCGCCATGCCGCATCCGGCGTAGAGTTCAGCGACCTCGTCGAAGACCTCGATCAAGAAGGGAAGTGGGACGACCTCTTCATCGACGCGATGTGCTGCCCGCCGGAAACGTTCACCTTTGGAGGAGTCGTGGCGCACGTCCTCAATTTCGCCGCAGTCCGACGTTCCCTCGTCCTGCGCGAGTTTGCGAGACTCGGCCATGACGACCTTGGATACGGCGACCCGATCGACTACGAACGAAAGGCGGAAGCGGGCGTCTAGCCGCCCGCTCCCTTCGTCCGCACCCTGTCCGGCGGCTGTTGCGGCCACTGGACAGGCTTCTTCTTCAGCGCCTCGAGCATCGATTTCACCGCCACGTCGAGTTGCGGGTCGGTGCCCTTGACCCAGGCGCCGGGATCGGAAGGCACGTCGATGTCCGGGGACACGCCCGCGCCTTCGATGACCCACGACTTGCCTGTGAACATGCCGTAGTTCGGAACGTTGATCACGCCCCCGTCGACGAGCGGCCATCCCGGTGACGAGCCGACTTCGCCGCCCATGGTGCGACGACCGATCAGGGGGCCGAGGCCAAGGTCTTTGAACCGGTGCGGGAACTCTTCACCGCAAGAGATCGCAAACTCGTTGATCAGGCAGCACATCGGTCCGATGAAGGCGTCGCTTTGTCTCGACCAAGGCTCGCGGCTGTTCCGCATGTTGAAGTAACCGGAGACCTTTGCTCCGAGGACGTTGTTCACGAGCGTCTGGATGTAGCCCCCGTTGTTGAAGCGGTCGTCGACGATCAGGGCCTCCTTGTTGCGCTGCGAAAAGTATTGCTTGATGAAGTCGCTCATGTCGTCGTCGCCCATCGCGGCGAGATGAAGATAACCCACCCGGCCGCCGCTCGCCTTCTCGACGTACTTGCGGTTGTTCGCGACCCACTCGACGTAGCGCATCCTCCCTTCGTCGGCGACGGGCTTGACGTAGACCGTAAAAGCACCGACACCGGTCGCGTCCTTGGCGAAGGTCAAGGAGACGACTTGTCCGGCCCGACCGACCAAGGCGTCCGACACGTCCATCACGGACGACACGGGCTCGCCGCCGACCTTGAGCAGGAACATGCCGTCCTTGACGCCCAGCGAAGGATCGGCCAAGGGGGAACGTTCCGAGGCCCTGTAACCGTCGCCCCTGACGATATGGGAGACCTTGATCTTCGTCCCCTCCGCGGCATAGTCGACGCCGAGGTACGACGCCGCGAGCCGAGGTTTGACGTTCCGCCCGTCACCACCGCCGAGGTACTGGTGCGACGACCCGATTTCGGCCTGCATCCAACGGATGAGTTCGTTCAGCTCCGGTCGGCTCCGCACGCTCGGCAACATGGCGCTGTACTTCGCCCCGATCGCGTCCCAGTCGTTGCCGTGCATGTTCTCGACATAGAAATAGTCGCGCGAGAGCCTCCAGGCGTCCCAGAAGATCTGCTTCCACTCGGTCAAGGGCTCGATCTGGAGCCGCAGTCCGCCGAAGGACAGGACGCCCGCCGTCGGAGGCAGGTCGCTGCCGGTCGAGTCGACGACGCGGAACGTCCGGCCCCGCCCGACGAGGAGCTTGCTCCCGTCCTTACTGAGCTCGAAGCCGCCGCCCGGTGTCACCGTACCGCCCTTCTTCGCCGCGATATCGTAGTACGTGACGTTGCCTTCGCCGGCGAAAAGGACGCGGTTCCCGACCATCGCGATCCGGGTGTACGTCCCGTTGACCGGAAGTTCGATACGGCGCTCATAGAGGCCGTCCCAATCGATCCGGAAAGGCTCGTCTTTCTTGTCCTCCTTCTTCGGCTCGCTCTCCTCAGGGTCCATGACGGCGAAGGGGCTCTTCGTGTCCGCCTTCAGCGGCACGATGTAAGCGATCCCGGTCTTCCCGAGGTTGAGCTGGTTGAGGATCGGATCGTTGTTGACGCCGAGCTCACGGTTGCTCAAAAACGCCAGCCACTTTCCGTCCTGGCTGAACGCGACGCCCGTATCGTCCGACGTGCCGTCGCCCACGACTTTCGACTGTCCGGTCTCGAGCTCGTACAACTCGATCTGACTGATCGACGTATGGAGGACCGTCCGGTCGAACGCCACCCACTTCGAGTCGGGCGAGAAGCTCACGACCGGGCCCCGCCAAGAACCCGTGAAGCGGGCGATCTCCTTGTCCTCGCCGGTGGCGACGTTCAGGGCGCCGAGCCGCATCCGGCTATCGTAGGTGACGATCCACTTTCCGTCGGGCGACCAGACCAGGGACATGACCTGCCGCTTACCGTCCGAGAGCTTCTTCGCTCCCGTACCGTCGGCGTCCGAGACCCAGACCTGCTGCTCGCCCGATTCGTCGCTGACATAGGCGACTTTCTTCGCGTCCGGCGACATCCTCGCCTGTTGGAGCCTGGCACCCGGCTTCGCTTTCCACAACCTGGCCTCGCCTTCGCCGACGGGCAAGGAGACGATCTGGCCGCGCGTTTCGACCAGGGCCCGTTTGGCTCCCGGAGTCAGCGTCGCGTCGACCGAATAGTCCTGAGCGGCGACCGTGTACGGCCGCGTGTGGACGAGGTCGCTCTGAAGGTCGAACGTCACCGCCGACGTCTTGCCCGTCGCAGGATCGAAGACCTCGACGTCGCGGCCCTTCTCATAGACCACCTTCGTGCCGTCGGTCGAGAGTTCGCGCATCTCGACGTCGTAGGGTCCCGCTTCCTTCTTCGGTCTACCCCCCGACGCCTCGACCGACATCAGCGTGAACTTCGCGCCTTCCTGGTTGACGAAGTAGATCCTGCTCCCGCACCAGACCGGATACTCGTTCGTGCCTTCCAGGTCGGTCAGTTGCTTGAACTGTCCGTTGCGGTGCACCCAAATCTGGTTCGACATCCCCCCGATGTAATGGAACCATGCCGTCGACCAACGCAGGAACCGCGTGAAGGTGAAGTCGTCTTGCGTCGGTCCGAACCAGACGTGGCTGGCGAATTCCAGAGGCACCCGCTTCGGCGCGCCGCCCGCGACGGGGACGGACTCGTAGACGTAACTTTCGGGGATGCCGATCCGCCGGTAGACCACGCTCTTGCCGTCGGGCGTCCAACCGGTCACGGCGCGGAACTCCATCGCCGGGGTCACGCGCTTCGGCGCACCGCCTTCGACGGGCATGACATAGGCGCCGCGGAACCCGTCGTATTCGGCGTGAAAGGCGACCGTTTTCCCGTCAGGGCTGAAGACGGGATTGTCTTCGAGCCCAGGGTCGCTCGTCAGGCGCCTCGCGCCGCCCGTTTTGAGGTCGCCGATCCAGACGTCGCCTTCGCAACTGAAGGCCACCATATCGCCGTGGACGTCGGGATAGCGGAGGAACGGGGGCCCTTGGAGCGTCGGGGCCATCAAAATGAAGGGTAACGCGATCGCGTTCATGCGTCGCGCCTGTTTACCCTGTCCGGGGGCCCTATGCCAGCTTTGAGCCGGACCCCTTGTCTTGGAGATCCATGACCGCAAGCTAGGAGCGGCGTCGCCGTTTGCTCAGCGCGAGCCATACGGCTCCGCCGAACACCATGGCGGAAGCCGGTTCGGGAACGACGCCATAGATGTATTGGATTCCCATGATGTCGTCCTCGGACAACGTCCTTTTGCCGCCCGAATAGGTCGGATACATGACCGATCCGACGACGTCGGAATGTCCGAGCCCGAGGGCATGGCCGATCTCATGGAGGGCGACGGTCTGCAGGTCGTACTTGGCCCCGTCGTCGGCGTCGAAGGCATCGTCGACCCATTCTTTGGTGATGTTGAAGTGGAGGTCGCCTGTCAGGGTCCCGCCTGCGCCGTAGAGCGCCTCGGTGCCGGGCAGGTAGGCGTGGGCGAGCACGGAGCTCGAACTGAATCCGCCGATCACGCCGATGCGGATGTCTCCAAGGTGCCCTCCCATAGCCTCGGGCGCACCGCCGTCCACGTGTCCGTCCATCACAGGCCCCAAGGTTGTGATCGCGGCCACCGAGGACCAGGTCGCAAAGGCGGCACTGATCATGGCGACCTCTTCGGTCTCCATAGGCGTTCCCACGAGCATCCCCATTTCCCCGGTCTTCAGGCCGTCGTGGTCTTCGTAGGAACCGATGCCGAGTCCGCCGCCCATGAAAGACCAAGTGACCAGGCCGGGAGTTCCTTCGTGACCGTCGAGGTGCGTGGCTACGTTCGGGCCAAACCCCCATTTCGTCCCCAGCGTATCGTAGGCGGACGCGGAAGTAGCGATCGCCAAGACGGCGAGGACCGGCAGTGTTCTGACGTGCTTCATGGCTCCTCTCAAATCGGGGCGACCCAACGCCCCACCAGAACATTATAGGGATTTCAACGGGAAATCGGGACAAAAACGTTGTGGTTTTTTCCTGGAACGCTGCGGAGGTCGACGAATTTGTGCCTTCGACTTGGACGGAAGCGGTCGTGCAGGGCCACCGGTACACTCCGTTCCGATGCCCGAGTACACCGCCAGCGTGGGGATGGAGGTCCATGCCGAGCTCCTGACGAAGAGCAAGATGTTCTGCAGGTGCGCCGTGGCCTTCGGCGGTGAACCGAACACAAGGGTTTGCCCCGTCTGCCTCGGCCTCCCCGGCGCTTTGCCCGTCCCCAACAAGGCCGCGATCGACATGGTGCTGAGGACGGCGCTCGCATTGAACTGCGAGATCGCGTATGAAAGCGTCTTCCACCGCAAGAACTATTTCTATCCCGACCTTCCTAAGGGCTTCCAGACCACGCAATACGGCGAGACGAACCCATTCGGCTATCACGGTTGGCTCGACGTCCCGACGAAGGGTGGCAGCAGCAAGCGCGTGCGCATCCGCCGCGTGCACCTGGAGGAGGACACGGGCAAGCTGACCCATCTGTCCGGCGTCGGGAGCGGGGTGGACTATAACCGTGCCGGAGTGCCCTTGATGGAGATCGTCACGGACTTTCCTCCGGACATCACCGACGCCGACCTCGCCCGCGAGTACCTCGTCCAGCTCCGCGCGGTGCTGGTGTGGCTCGGCGTCTGCGACGGCAAGATGGAAGAGGGGAGCCTACGGTGCGAGCCGAACGTGAGCGTGCGGCCGGACGGGAGCGAGGCCTATGGCACGAAGACGGAGATCAAGAACCTGAACAGCTTCCGCTCGGTGCAGCTCGGGGTGGAGTTCGAGGTCGCGCGGCAGGCGGCGTTGCTGGACGCGGGCGGGACGGTCGTACAGGAGACCCGTGGCTGGAACGAGTCGACGCTCTCGACGTTCGTCATGCGGACGAAGGAGAGCGAGCAGGACTACCGCTACTTCACGTGCCCCGACCTTGCACCGATGCACTTCGAACGCGAGGAGATCGAGGAGATGCGTGCCGCGCTGCCGGAGCTGCCGTCGGCCAAGCGGGAACGGTACCGACGCGAATTGGGACTGAGCGACGAGCACGTCGAACAGCTCACGGGGGACAGGGAGTGGTCGGAGTTCTTCGACGCGTGCGTGGCGCTGGGCGGCGACGCGCAGACGGTCTGTAACGCGATGAACGGGGACTTCGCCAAGCTACTGAACGAGTCGGGACAGTGTGCCTTGGTCGACGGGGACCATGATCATGAAGGTCGTCCGGCGAGTCTGGTCCGTCCGCGGCACCTCGTCGATCTGGCCGGGCTGGTCAAGGGAGGCCAGGCGAACAGCAAAGTGGCCAAAACGTTACTGGACGAGGCCTTCGCATCGGGAGCCTTGCCGTCCACGACCCTAGAATCCCGAGGGCTCGCGCAGGTCTCCGACGCTCAAGCCATCGCGGCAGCGGTGGATCAGGTCATCGCGGACAACCCTGGCCCGGTGGAGCAGTACCGGTCGGGGAAGGAGGGCGTGATCGGTTTTCTGGTAGGCGCGGTCATGAAAGCAACCCAAGGGCGGGCCAATCCGTCCATGGTTCAAGACGAGATGAGAAGGAGACTGTCGGAATGAAGTTTTGGACCGTCGTCGGGTTAGGTCTGGTCACGGTCGCGGCTCAAGCGCAACCGGCGCCGGCCCAAGAGCACCTTCCCGGTGCTGAGACCGACCGTCCCCACCGCCCTGCCACTGGGGCGTCAGGCGACCAGACCGCCGACATCCTGGCCGCGGCCCGTGACCGTATGTACGCCGAGAACGATGCGGTCTTTCCCGACGGCCACTTCCTGATCAACATCATGAACTTGGCGGTGCTGGCTGAGATCGACCCTTCGGACGAGGAAACGTGGTCGAACCTCGAGTGGCTGTACATGAGCGTCCAGAAGTACGACCTCCAGTGGGCGACCGACCGTCGTTTTGCCATCAACAACAAGGCCTATGCGGACGGGCCGTACTACGAAGCCCAGATGATGTTCAAGTTCAAGGCTTACGCGAAAGTCCCGGCGTTGCTCGAACCCGTCATCGCGATGACGCCGCCGCCGGACGCCAACGCGTTCCGGACCCTCGCCCATAGCTATTCCCGGCTCGGCTATTTCGCCGATTGCGTCAGAGTGTGGGACGTCTACATCAAGATCCATCCGGAAGACGGACAGGCGAAGCTGAACCGTGAGAAAGCCGCAAAGAACTTGAAAGGTTGATCCTTTGGTCGCGCGTTTCCAATGACAGCCAGATATACTTCAGCGGTACACGGAGGTACGCACAACTTGGAAAAGGTCACACCGATCGACCTGGAACGGGCCCAGATTCCCGTCACGTTCCGGGGTTACAGCAGGGAAGCCGTCGACCACATTCTTGCTTCCGCATCGAAGCAGCTCGAAGGTCAGCTCGTCGAAATCCGACGTCTTCAACAGGCTCATCGAGACGCCGAGCGCGACCTGGAGACGTTCAGGCTCCAAGAGTCCACGCTGCGCGACGCCATCGTCTTGGCGCAGAAATCTGCCGACGAAGCGCGGGCCGTCGCCCGTCGCGAGGCGGAGGTCATCGTGGAAGAAGCCCGTCTCGAGGCCAAGGAGATCCGCCGCTCGGCGAACGAGGCGGTGCGCGCACTGAAGTGGGAGATCGAGAGGCTCGAATCGGACAGGGCCGGGTTCGCGGCACGGTTCCGCAGCCTGCTCCAGGACTACTTGTCGCACTTGGAGGAAGCGCCTCCGACCCATGCGGTCCTCGCCGTCGAGACCCCGGAGGCGGCGGCTGGCTGAGCTGAAGGTCAGGGTCACGCCAAAGGCATCGCGCAACAAGGTCGAGCCCGACGAGCCGGTCAGAGTCTTCGTGACATCGCCTCCCGCCGACGGCGAAGCGAACAAGGCGGTGGTCGAGACGTTGTCCAAGGCGCTCGGAGTGCCCAAGTCACGGCTGACGATCGTCAAAGGCTTGACGTCGCGCGAGAAGACAGTCGAGTTTCAGGGCCTTTCGGACGAGGAACTGGCGACGAGGTTGGCCGCTCTGCGCCGCTCTTGACGCGCCTTGAACCGGGCCCCCGCCCTTTCGAGCACCTCTGACTTCTGCGTCGGGTTCATGAAAGGCCAGTCGGCGATTTCAGCGATCGTGCGCCCGCACCCCTTGCAGACCAAGAACTCGTCGAGGACGCACACTTTGGCGCAAGGCGAGTCGACGTTCTTGGGCTCCACTGTCTGTTGTGACGGGTCTGAGGCGACCAAAACACCGCGGTCCTTGGTCAATCCAGGCCTTCGAAGTCCGTGATCGCATCGCCCGGACGGCGTCCGTCCCGGTCGACCCTCGTGGCACCCATGCCAGCGGCGAGCGCCGCGTCGACTTCCTCTTGAACGTCGCTGAGAAAGCAGACGTCGCCGGGCTCGACCCGAAGTGCGGACGCGATCGTCCGGTAACTCTCGGCACTGCGTTTTGGGCCTGTGGCCGTGTCAAAGTAGGCGTCGATCCAAGGCGTCATGTCCCCTTCGGGAAGATGTCCGAAGATCAGCTTTTGCGCGAGGACGCTGCCTGACGAGAAGACCGCGATCCGGGCGCCCCGCTCCTTCCACCTCCGGACAGCCGGCCACACGTCCGGGTACACGGTCCCTTGGAGGGAGCCGTCCTCATAGCCGGCCTTCCAGATCTTGCCCTGGAGCGACTTCAGGCCGGTCGATTTCCGGTCTTGGTCCATGAGCCATTCGATGTATCCGAGGGCACCCGTCGGAGACGGTTCTTCGGGCCATTCAGGGACGTCTCCGGTATCGGCCGCACGCTCCTGCGACAGGGCGGCCATGTCGTCCTGGAGACCGGGATCGGCCGACGCCAGAAAAGCCGCCATCGCGGCCCGGGCATAGGGGAAAAGCGTCTTGGTCACGAAGTCGACAGGCGTCGTCGTGCCTTCGATGTCCAACAGGTAGACGGCGGGACGGCTCAAAGCTGCGCGAGTTGGGGCGGGATGAACGACAGGCCCATGCACACGGGCAGGTAGCCCTTATCGACCCCGCTGTCGGTGTAGCGAGGCGTCCATCCGCTCGGGTCCTGGAACAAGCGGATCGCCCGGATGCGCTTCTCCTGGCACAGGTCGAACCAATGCCAGGTGCCCGCCGGAACGCGGGCCAAGTCGCCTTCTTCGACTTCCAGGGCGACGACGTCGCCTTCGCGCGGTCGGATGTGGAACACGCCCCGGCCCTCGACGATGAACCGGACTTCGTCTTCGTCGTGCCAATGCTCCTTACTGAACTTCGCGAGCATCGTGTCCAGGTTCGGGGTGTCAGGAAAGAGGTCGATGACGTCGGCCGCGACGTAGCCGCCTTGCGCTTTGAGCTTTTCGATCTCCTCGGCGAACGCTTCCAACACGGTCTCGGAGGACGGCGCCCCTTCAAGATGGAATTTCGGCTTCCACACCTCGTAGCCGATCCCTAAGTCGGCCAGGCGCGACTTGATCTCTTCGGTGTCGCGGATCTCTTCGTTCCGGTCGGGGACGCGCAGGACGGCCATCACATCTCCATACGCCGGCGCAACGTCACTTCGAACAGGAATTCGACGATCTCGGCGTGTCGGCGGGCTTGGAATATATCATAACCCCAGGTGTAGACCCCGTGACCCCGTAGCAGTACGGCATGCACGTCCGGCTTGGCCCGAAGAGCCGCACGGAGCGTTTTCGACAGCGCCCCGATGTCCTGCGAGTTGTCGAGGATCGGCACCCTTTCCGTGTGTTCGTGCGAACGGACGCCGGACAGCCCCTTCAGCATTTCGAGCCCTGAGATCTCGAAGTCCTCGCCGGGGCTGAGGGAGGCCAGCGTGTTCCAGACCGAATGTGTATGGACGACGGCCTCGGCCCCTTGCTCTTCGACGATCGGCACATGGAGCAACGTTTCGGCCGAAGGCTGGCGGGCTCCTTCGATGACGCTCCCTTCGCGGTCGACGATCAGCAAGTCCTCGGGCGCGACCGAGCCCTTGTCCGCCCCGCTCGGGGTCACGAGCAGTCGGAACGGGTCCCTGGAAACGAGACGGCTGAAGTTCCCGCCCGTCCCCGGCGCCCAGCCCTTGCCGTGCGCCCATTTGACGAGTCCGGCTAGTTCGTCCCGCAGCTCCTGGTGCATCGCCAGAGTCTACCGACGCGGCTCCGGACCGACCCGCTCAAGTATCCTAACCCGGTTCGATGGACACCGGACGTCTCTTTTCGCGCCAGACACAGGCGTTCGTTTCTCCCGCCCTTCGCCAGATCACGATCGAGGTCCAACGCGTCGGCGGCGTCAACCTCGGCCAAGGCGTGTGCCAGCTTCCAGTGCCCGAACTCGTCATCGAAGCGGCTTCAAAGGCCGCAGCGGACGGCGTCAACCGGTACACGAACCCTAGGGGCCTGTCGTCCCTGAGAGAGGCCCTCGTCCGCAAGTTGGAGCACTTCAACAGGATCCAAGGGCTCGATCCCGAAACGGACGTCCTCGTGACCTGTGGTGCGACGGGAGCGTTCGAAGGCGTCTGCGCCGTCCTCCTCGACCCGGGCGACGAAGTCGTCGTCTTCGAACCCTACTACCCCTACCACCTGACGGCGTTGCGCCGCTATCAGGCCGATGTGAAGACGGTGCCCCTGACCGCGCCGGACTGGGCCGTGGACTTCGACCTTGTCCGTTCGATGATCGGCCCGAAGACGAAGTTCGTGCTCCTGAACACGCCCGGAAACCCGACGGGCAAAGTGTTCACGTCCGCGGAGTTGGAGGAGATGGCCGAGGTCTTGGAAGGAACGGACACCCTCCTCGTCACCGACGAGATTTACGAGTACATGACCTTTGACGGGCGCCGTCACGTGTCGCCGGCTTCGATCGAAGGCTTGCGCGAGAGGACGGTCACGATCGGTGGCTATTCAAAGACGTTTTCGATCACAGGCTGGCGGATCGGATACATGGCTCTTCCGGCTGCCCTGTCGGGTCCGATGTCGGCGTTCCTCGACGCCGTTTACGTCTGTGCCCCTGCTCCGTTGCAGGAAGCGGTCGCCCAGGGCGTCTTCCTGTTCGGTGACGACTATTACCGAAGGTTGTGCTCGAAATACGAAAGCAAACGCGACCTGTTCTACAAAGGGCTGCAGGAATCGGGATTGGACCCTGTCCTGACGGAAGGGGCTTACTACATGTCGTGCGGCTACGAAAGTGCTTTCCCGGACATGGAAAGCGACGTGTTCGTCGCCAAAATGATCGCGGAGTGCGGCGTCGGTGCCGTACCTTCGGGCGACTTCGTCCGTGATCCTTCCGGTGCCAAGTGGGTCCGGTTCTGTTTGGCCGTGGAGGACGACGTCTTGCACGATGCCCTTAGCCGGTTGAAACGCCTAACGTCGTCAGGATCCGTCTTAAGACCGTCTTAGAAAAGACGGACTTTCCTAGTGTCAGAATGCGGATCCGGCCCGCGAAGTCTCGGGGCTGGACAGAGGGACTATGACAGTGAAAAGTAAAGTCGTGTCGTTGGCTCCGGACGATGCCGTCTGGACGTGCGAGACGGATTTCGAAGGGATGTACGGTCTGGTTTCGGACCCCCACTCTTGGGTCGCGGCGCACGGGGGTTTGAAGCTCGCAACGCCCTATACGATCCTGAAGTCGCCGGCAAAAGGGGCGATGTCGACGTCCGTTCTCCTAGAGGCGAACGTCCATGTCGAAGACGGTGTCCGGAACGTGGCCTTTATCCGGGCCTATGTCGATGACGTCAAAGCCCAGGGCGAGTATTCCGACGTCTTGTCCAACGGTTTAAAGGCGACCCGCTTCACGTCGCTGTGGGACATCGTCCGCTCAGAGTTGGGCAGCCTTGACATGACGGTGAAATACAGCAGGGTCACGACCCCGCAAAAGGTCTCCGTACACCTGGAACTCGACGTTCCCGCCAAGATCGCGAACTTCATTACGGCTTTGACTTTCGAGCCGTCGAATTTTGGCACGTGGCTTCAAGGCAACACGGTCAAGAACTGGTTCGAGACCCTACCGCGCGGTATCGACATCCCTCTTGTCCGAGCTACCGGAACGAGGGAGATCTTCACGTCGAACGTCGGGCCGATGACGATTACGATCAGTGGATGGAGCAGTAGCCCGCCATGTCCCTATCCGAAGGTGTTGGTGGCATGTAACGGGACCGTCGGTACTTACGTCGGGGACCCCGAAAGCCAAGACACGACGGTCGACGCGGACGAAACGCTGATCAAGTGGTATTGCGCTGTGCCATGAACGCCTAGGCCGAAGGTCTACCGCGCAGCCGGCCCGGGTCGGAGTTTTGGAGGACACGGGCCGGATTCGCGCCGATTTGACCCTTAAGCCGTGTGTAGACTTGGAACCAAGCCCTCCAAGAATCCCATCGAGGGCGGTTCGAGTCATGACGTATCCAAGCGAACTTTTGCTCGGTGACGAAGCCGTCGCCTGGGGGGCGATCGACTCCGGGATCGCAGGAGCGTTCTCCTACGCCGGAACGCCGGCCACCGAGATTTTCGAAACGGTCCAGACGGCGGCCCCAGCCGTCTGGGCGCAGTGGTCGGCCAACGAAAAGGTCGCCTACGAAGAGGCGCTCGGAATGTCCTACGCGGGCAAGCGCGCGCTGGTCTCGATGAAGCACGTCGGCCTCAACGTCGCCATGGACCCGTTCATGAGTTCGGCGTTGACGGGCGTCGTCGGTGGGCTCGTCCTGGTCGTCGGGGACGACCCCGGAATGCACTCGTCTCAGGACGAACAAGATTCCCGGTTCCTGGCCGACTTCGCCAAGATCCCGTATTTCGAGCCGTCCGACCAACAAGAGTGCTACGACATGACGCGCGAAGCCTTCGAGCTTTCGGAGCGCGTCAGTGTTCCCGTCATGGTCCGGCTCGTCACCCGCTTGGCCCATAGCCGCTCCACGGTTCGGTTGGCCGCCGGTGAAGGCTCGGAGCGCAGGCACCGGCGCCTCCCCTTGCCAGACCCCAACGATTGGACGCTGGTCCCCGTCAACGCCCGACGGCGTTATCGAAGGCTTCTGAACCTACAGGCGCAGTTGACCCAAGAGTCCGAGGAATCGCCTTACAACCTCCTCAAGATCAAGGGCCGGCGCGGAGTGCTGTGCAGCGGCACGGCTTACAACTATGTCCGCGAGGCCCTTGGGCCCGAGAGCGACGACACCCTGTTGAGGATCGGGCGGTCTCCGTTACCGACGGACCTCGTCCGGCGGTTTGTCGACCATTGCGAGGAGATCGTCGTCGTCGAAGAGGGGCAACCGTTCATCGAAAGCCGTTTGACGGGTCTGCTCGGTCTGACAGGCAAGTTCGTCAAAGGCAAGCTGGACGGAACCTTGCCGCTCGACGGCGAGTTGACTCCCAAGATCGTCGCGACGGCCCTGTCCGCGCTCGGATGGCTTTCCAGTCCGACGGATCCGATCGTCGTCGGCCGTCCTCCACAGTACTGCAAAGGGTGCCCGCACTCCAGCACCATGAACGCGCTCGTCGAGGCGACCTCGACGTTTGACGAACCGCTCCTCTTCAGCGACATCGGCTGTTACGCCCTCGGGATCATGCCGCCTTACCGGTCCGTCCACTCTGCGGTGGAGATGGGGGCGTCGATCGGCATGGCCCACGGGGCTTCGCGGGCCGGGGCGTTCCCCGTGTTGTGTACCATCGGTGACTCCACGTTCGCCCATTCGGGCATGACGCCGCTGTTAGGTGCCGTCCTGAGCGACGCCGACATCACGGTCATGATCCTCGACAACGCGACCACGGCCATGACCGGAGCCCAAGACTCGATGGCCACCGGTGAGCAACTCGTCGGACTTCTCGAGGGCTTGGGGGTCAAGCACCTCGAGACCATCGAGCCGTTGCCGAAGAACCACGCGGCGAACGTCGAGGCGATCCGTCGGGCCATCGGGCACCGAGGACTCAGCGTCATCGTGGCGCGAAGGCCTTGTATCCAGATCAAGCCGAGAAAAGTCGCTGCCGTGCTTCCCGTGCACCAGGAAGCCTAAAACGCCATGAAACAAGACCTCATCATTGCCGGCGTCGGCGGTCAGGGCATTCTGACCATTGCCCGCGTCCTCTCTATGGCGGCAGTGGCCAAGGGGCTGCACGTCAAGCAGGCCGAAGTCCACGGGATGTCGCAGCGGGGCGGGGCCGTTTATTCCCACCTCAGGATCTCAGACGCGGACATCTACAGCGACTTGATCCCAGAAGGCAGCGCGGACATGATCCTCGCGATCGAACCGCTCGAAGCCCTGCGGTACGTGTCGATGTTGCGGGCGGACGGCTCGATCGTCACGAGCACCAACGCCGAGGTGAACGTTCCGGACTATCCGGCGATCGAGCAGGTGCTCGGACACGTCGCCGGGTTCGACCGCCACATCGCGATCGACACCGACAAACTCGCACGGGCGGCAGGGGGCGTCCTTGCGGCGAACATCGTCGCTCTCGGCGCGGCTTCTGTCTATTTGGGGTTCACCGTCCAAGAGCTTCAAGACGCCCTTGAAGTGCTGTTCGCGCCCAAGGGCGAACGCATCGTCCAGACCAACGTTCGGGCCTTGCGGTTCGGCCGCTCGGCCGCGATCGCCTACCGTGAAGCCTTGGCCCGGAACGTCGCGCCGAGCGACGCCCGAGGTTGGATTTCACAACTGTCGGCCGAGCACCTGGCGGCCGAAGACATGGATTTCGACGAGCTCGTGCCGCTTGGGGACACGGCCCGGTTGACCGGGGCTGAAGCCCATGCCTTCGAAAGCCTCTTGATGAACGCTTACGACGAGGGACGGAGCCAGCTTTACGAACACGAGGTCTATCGACTGATCGAGTTGGTCGGCGCGATCTCGCCGCCCCGGCACACGTTCGTCCCGGTCGGTTCAGCGATGGACGAAGAGGTCCTCCTAGGGTTCCCCGGGGAAAAGGTCGTTCTTAAACTCGTTTCGACGGAGGTCGTCCACAAGTCGGACGCCGGCGGTGTGGCGATCGTCCCCAAAGACATCGCGCGCGTCCGTGTCGAAGCGGACAGGATGATCGCACGGCACGCGGAAGGCGGCCATGTCGCGGGAATCCTCGCCGTCGAGTTCGTCGACCATGATTCCCGAGGACTTGGCGGCGAACTCTTCGTCGGGATCCGGGCCACGCGCGAGTTCGGGCCCGTCGTCGCAGCCGGTCTTGGCGGCGTCCAGACCGAGTACTTGGCGGCCAAGATGCGACCCGGGATCGCGGTCGCGAAAGCCGTCGCGCTCGACACCGGTGCCGAAGAGTTCCTCGACATGTTCCGCCAGACCGTGGCCTACGACGTCCTTTCCGGTCGGATCCGGGGCCAGGAGCGCAGCGTGTCGGACGGCGAACTGCTCCGGTGCTTCCGGGCCTTCATTTCGATCGCGAGACGGTTCTGCGTCGACCGGGGCGAGGAAGGGCCGGACATCGGCGAACTGGAAGTCAATCCTTTCGCGTTCTCCGGGCAGCGCATGATCCCTCTCGACGGGCGGGGCAACCTCCGTACCGCGGCACGGCCGCGGACTGCACGGCCGCGCGAGAACGTCCGGGCTTTGCTCGAACCGAAGTCCATCGCCGTCGCGGGAGTGTCGTCCAAGCCCGACAGTTTCGGCCGAGTGATCCTTTCGAACATCGTCGGGACGGGGTTCGACCCTGCGGCGGTCACGGTCGTCCGACCGGACGGCGGCCCGTTCGACGGGTTCCCGACCGTCGGCTCCGTCGACTCTTTGACCGGTGAGACCGACCTCCTCGTCGTCGCAGTCCCGGCCGCGTCTGTCCCCGGTGTCGTCGCTTCGGCTGTCCGGTCGGGCCGCGTACGGTCCGGAATCGTGATTTCAGGCGGGGCAGGCGAGACGGAAGGGTCGGAAGAGATCGGTCACGCCTTGGCGGGCGCGATCTCGGAGGGCCGCTCGTCGGCGGACGGTGGGCCGGTGTTCCTTGGGCCGAACTGCATGGGCGTGCGGTCCCTGCCTGGTCGCTACGACACGTTCTTCGTCCCCTTCGACCGGATGCCAGACCGTTCCAAGGTCGCCCCGCAACCTGTCGCCCTGCTATCGCAAAGCGGTGCGTTCGTGGTCTCGCGCCTCAGCGCGCAGTCGCACTCGAACCCGCGGTTCGCAGTTTCGATCGGAAACCAGTGCGACCTGACCGTCGCCGACTTTCTCTGGGCCTTTGCCGAGCGGGACGACGTCCAAGTGGTCGGCGTCTATTTGGAGGGGTTCGCCGATCTGGACGGACTCGACGCGCTCCGGGCCGTGACGGAGTTGACCTCGCAGGGCAAGTCCGTCGTCTTCTACAAAGCGGGACGGACCGAATCGGGCCGAAAAGCGGCCGAAGGCCATACCGCCGCCGTCGCGGGGGACTATGAAATCTGCCAGACAGCGATGGAAGCGGCGGGGGCGTTCGTCGCGAGAGACTTCCGTGAATTCGGGCAAGCCATGGACCTGGCGACGTCCCTTGCAGGAAAGGAACTCCGCGAAGGGCGCCTATTCGCGGTCACGAACGCCGGCATGGAAGCCGTCGCGATGGCCGACGCTTGTCCTGGGATCCAGCCACCAGGGCAGGACCTGACCGGAAGGATCACAGACGTTTTGCGGGCCAAGAGACTCGACGTGTTGGTCCAAGCCAGGAACCCGCTGGACCTCACCCCGGCAGCTGACGAGAAGGTCTACGACGACGTGGTCCGGGCGGCACTGGGAGACCCCGGAACCGACGCTGTCGTCGTGTCTTGCGTCCCGCTGGCGCCGGGCCTTCACACCCTCGAGTACCAGTTAGGAGACGACGTCGCCTTTCCGGCCCTTGCTCGCGAATGGCTTCGAATGTCGGACAAGCCGATCCTGTTCGCGATCGACGGAGGCGCCGCCTATGACGCTCTGGCCGCAAGCTTACAGTCACTCGGTCTGTGCGTCTTCCGGTCCGCAGACGAGGCCGCGCGGCTGTGGGGCCGATGGATGGACCTAATCGGGGTGAGAAGGGTCGTATCGTCGACCGCGGCACCGGGTGTCGAACAAGAATCCGTGGCTTTGGTTTGACCTCACGGGCGACGACTACCGGTGGCTCGCTCCTGCCGCTCGCGCCGTTCGGGCGGTGCGGGCAGATTCCATGCTCCGCTCTGGCCCGAACCCGAAGAACTCTGGGTGCTGGAACGTGCCCTTCTCACGGCCCAGCTTCTCCACGACGTCCTTCGAGGGGTGGGCCTGGACCCAGGCGTCGTTCCGGTCCGCGTCTACCCGCCAGGACACCTCGGTTTTCGGCCGGCTGGTCATGATCAGGAACCGGTTGCCTTGGATCTTCTTGGCCACTTTGACCTGGACGAAGTCCTCGCTCTCGTCGTCTCCGATGACGGTCAACTGGTATTTGAAGTTCGTGTTGATGGCGGCAAAGTAGTCGGGCAACGTCACCCACGCCCGGCCGCTCGCGTCGGTCCTCGTGTTGCCGACATAGAAGTTCTGCGGAGTCGGACTTTCGGTCGAAAAGTGGAGCAGATATTTGTTGGCCGGATCGAACGGATGGTCGATACGGAAGGACTTGGTCCCGCTCGCCCCCATCGGGCCGGTCGAATAGACCCCCCAGCCGTTCGAACCCGCACTGATGACGCCCCGGACGCCGTAGTGCGTGGTCGTCGTGCTGCTTGAACTGGCCGAGCCCACGACTCCGGCTCCGTCGCTGGCCTCAGCCTCGCCGGTCAAGCCGACCTCTTCACCGATCGCGATCGCACCGAACCCGCCGGCGCTCTGAGCGAGAAAGACGCCTCCGTTTTGGGCGCCTCCCGAAGCGCTTGCGATCCCCCGGACACCGTCGCCATCGGTACTGAACGATTGGAAATATCCGCCATAGTTCTGGCCCGTCGCGTCGGTCGCGGCGCCGTAGACGCCACGACCGAACGATCCTGCGGCCGTAAAGTGGCCTCCGTAGTTGGTGCCAGAAGCGTTGCTGGCAAGGCCTAACACGCCCCGACCACCGCCGCCCTCGGCCTCGAAGTGGCCGCCGTAGTTCGTACCCGACGTGTTTGAAGCGTAACCCGAGACAGCACGCCCGGACGTGCTCGCATTCTCGCCCCGCACGCCGAAGTTGACGCCCGTGTTCGAACTGGAGGAGCCGAACACTCCGAAACCTGTGTCGCTCGCGCTCGATCCGTAAACGCCGTACGTGGTTCCGGTCGTCGCAAGCGAATAGGCGAACACGGCGCGGCCGGACGTGCTGTTGTTCTCGAACCTGCCTGCAAACGTGCTTCCGGTCAGAGCGGTCGTCGCGGCCGAGACGCCGACCCCGGACGTGCTCGCGTTCCGGAAGCGACCCCCGAAGTTCGCGCCGGTCGTCGAAAGCGATTCGCCGAAAACGCCGGCACCGTTGAACCCGGCCGTCTCACCGTAGACGCCGTAGTTGCCCGCACCGCTTCCCGTGTTCGTGGCGGCGCCGTAGACGCCGATGCCTGTCACAAGGGTCGACGTGCCGTACACGCCGAACGCACCGTCGCTCGTGGCCCGCACGCCGTATCCGGCGACGCTGTCGTTGTTGAAATAGCCTGCTGACGACGCGCCGGTCGTTGCATTGGCCTCGCCATAGATCGCCCGGCCCGCTGTGCTGGCAACGATGCCGCTGACGCCGTAGACCGTACCGGTCGTACTTGTCGCCTCACCCGTCACGCCGCTCGAAGCGACCGAAGTGCTCGTATTGGTGGCCCGGACGACCGCGTTCACCGGGACGGCTCCGGTGAGAGCGAGCGGAACTGGGACGGACTGCAGGAACGACGTGCTGTTCAGTCCGTCGAGCAGGTCCGCGTTGACGCCCGAAAGGCCGGAACCTCCGCCTTGGAACTGACCCGCGATGACCGTGCCCGTCACGTTGGAGTGACCCGCCTGGGGCGTGCCTGGGGTCGAAGTCTGGATCCGTACAAACGCCGGCAAAGCGGCTTCGACTTGTGCGACGGCAGGGCCGGAAGCCGCTACCGACCATAACGCCGCTGCGCCGATAAAACCGAACGCCATCGTCTTCAAGTTGCTCTTGTCCATCCTCTTCTCCTGGCCACCATTGCGACCGTCCCCGAAAGTGTAACCCGGAAGTTGAAAGGAACCTCCCGATTGGAGTGCGGGATTTGTACGGCAGAGGCCCCGAGGGTCGGGAAACCTTAGGGACGTCGAAGGGCTGAGGGCGTCGTCCATCGACCTCGATGTCGATCGACGGAACGGACGGGACGGTAGACGGGAACGTGCAGAACGGTGCGCTCCGATCTGTGCTCAGGAAAGGGCTCCCTCTTCCGTTACCGTCCCGTGCGGTGCTTTGAACCTGCCTTGCCTTCTTTCTGCCTAGTCCCACAGGTGGACGCAACGAGATTCGATCTCGGCGACGACGGCGGGCTCCACGGCAGGAGGCACGTTGAGCGACGGAAGGACGGTCCGGATGCGTTCTGTCATGTCCCGGAGGCGGGACATCGTCGTCTTCGCCGCGATCCCATAGCGTTCGCCCGACTCTGCGAACTCTTGGGCGTGAAAGCGGCCGAAGGCTTCGTCCTCATAGGCCAGAGCCATGCGGTCGGCCCCGGCGAGACGGTCCGCGTACGGAAGCGTCGAGAGGACGTCATAGGCGGGCGTGGCCGTCCACAACCGAGACGAACGGTCGTATTGGAAGCTGACGTTTTTGGCGTGGAGATCGCCGTTGCCGACCAGATGGCTGAACGCGTAGAGCAGGATCAGGTGAAGCAGGCTGGAGCGTGGCGCTTCCAAGGAAGCTCCAAGTTCGAGGATGCGCGAATAGTCCAGTGAGTACTTCGAATAAGGGTAGAGGTCCAAGAGCTGGAGCACGTCCTCCTGATGGATGGCAAAGGTCGCCTCTCCTTCTCGTCTTCGGTCGAACCTCTGGACCCTGAGCGCCCCGTCGCGCAGCTGGGTGGTCGCGGCGTCCAGTCCCACTCTTCGGGCCAACCTCATGAACAGGTGCTCGTTGGCGATGATGCCGGGAAAGTCGGGAGACTCGAACTTAAGGATGTGGTGCGCTTTTCGGCTCGTTCGGACCAGAGTGCCGATCGAGATCTTGGGCTGCACGCCAGGGATCGCGGTCAGCCATGAACCCGACGGTCCGCCTTTGAGGACGTCCTGGACGGCCTCGGCGGCTTGTGCGGCAGACAGCGTCTTGGAGACGGGTGTCTCTCCCGGAATCCGGACGGTCACATCGCCGATCGCCTGGGTCCCAGTAGCGGCCAGGAGGGTGAAAAGGTCGTCCTTGGTCGTGCGCACGGTGCGGAGGACGGCGTCCAGCATGACCCCTTCGGGGAGGAGTCCGGCAAAGAAGGTCGGGAGGTTGGCGAGTCCTTCGACGGAGACGCCCTCGGGAGACTTCGGAAGATGGCGCGCGATGGCTTCTTCGTCGGAAGCGAGGAACTCGGCGGTGTACACGAACCGTGAGCCCTTATGGGTCCGGTGCAATCCGCCCACCGCCCGTCCGCCCTGGTGGACCTCAAGGGTTTCAAGGGAGCGAAGGTCAGTCACCGGACATGCTTCCTTTGGGCTTGACCTCCAACGTGAGCCCGAGGGCGTCAAGGACTTGGAAGAGGGTGTCGACGCGGACAGAGCCCTTGGCCGTCTCCAGCAGGTAGACGGGACGTCGCGAGACACCGGCCAGTTCGGCCAGTTGGTCTTGAGACAGATCGAGGCGCCGCCGGGCTTGGCGGACGTGTGTCCCGAGGTGTGCCGGGTCTTTGATCGTCATGTTCTGTAATCAATATATCACAAATCATGGCTTGTTCTCAATGTGGGCACCGATATGAAGCGATTTTGTACTCTATAAATCACAAAATCTCATTTTGACTGCGAGCAGGGGACACAGACGGTGCAAAGAGGATTGATCGATCACAAAATACGGTCAAGACGACGCCAAAGTTGACGCGAACCGCTGAACATTGCGGATGCCCAGGCAGGCGACCGTGGCCGGATCGCTGTGCGGACCGGAAAGGTTGGGGGAGGCCTCGCGACCTGCTACGAGCAGGGAAGCAGAAACTGAAGTGGTGCCCAGGAA
>JAFDWQ010000004.1 GCA_018268395.1 Armatimonadota bacterium
TTTCAAACTGACCCACTACCGAGCCGTCCATCGAAACGCCAGTTTTCCCCCGGCTTCAGGTCTGGAACCGACGACGATCGTCCCATCGGCGCTGACAGCGCTAGCGCTCGACTCTTGCTCTGGAGGGAGGGTCCCCAAATCCTGCATGCCAAGGTCCGTCCAATGGAAGGCTCTGTTTCCAGAATGCGTTCCGCTGACTCCGACCACGACTCTTCCCAGAGCGTCTACCCCGAAAGCCGAAGAGAACGTCCCTCCAGGCAATGTTCCGATATCCTGGAGCTGCCCTGCCGTCCACAGAAAGGCACGTTCACCTGAAGAAGTATCGAAGTGGCCGGCGACGTACGTACCGTGGTAACTGACCGCCCAAGGCTCGAGCCAGTCGCCTCCTTCCATCACACCCAGGTTGATGAGTTCGAGCCGAGCATGGGAGTGAACGGCAATAGCCGAAGCCAGAAGCGCGGTCAATCCGCGGACGACGATGGTGGTCATGTTCATAATCTACACATCCGATGACAGTTGTCGTCATTATTGTAGCGACAGTTGTCATCAAATGCAAGAGGCATGGACGAACCAGCGAAATTTACTTGGAGGCGAGGAGCGTGAGAACGGCAGGAACGGTCCGTCCTGCAGTCGTGATGCAGGCTGCGACGCTTCCGTCCTCTCCTAACCCGAAACGTACGTCCGTCCAGTCCGGATCCACTGGCAGACCACCCACGACGCCAGAGTGGGGCCCTATCAGTTGGTCCAAGTCGTGGACCGCCATGTCCGGCGTCCACAGGACCGTAGTGCTCTGACCCGTCCGCCTGTCGAATGCGATCCCTAAAATCCAACCCGCTGAATTGATCCGGCGGGCGACTCCTTCGGGATATGCTCTTGGGAGCGGGAGTTCAAGTATGCCGGTTGCCTTCGTCCAACAGAACGGCTTACGGCCATTGATCGTGCCTGACGACCCCACGGCGCTCGAACTGTCGTTGACCCCAAAAGCGAGGGTCTGATCGGATCGCGCCAAAAAGCCAATGTCGTGGCACGTTTCATCAGGGCTGATCAGGAACGACCGTCTCTCTGCCTGTGGAAACTGGAACATTCCCTGAGGCGAGCCGATGGCGATGGCCTCGCCCTTGGAGTTCACTCCATGGGCTTCAGACGAATAGTCGCAGTAAACAGGCAGTTTGAGGTTGGTCGGATTCTGCCCTGGTCTCTTGATCCACGCCCGCTGAACATCGGACGTCCCGACGAACGTGCCGAGGTCGTTCGTCCCTCGGCACCATCCGCCTTGCCCGATCGGATGAGGGACTTTCTGGACTTCGGTACGCCCCGGTAGCCAGGCCGCCCCATGAGCGCCCCCAAAGTAGGAGTAGGTCGCCATCCCGCAAACCGTGCCGGCCTTCGAAACGAAGAACCCGCACGAATCGGGAGTTTCGGAATCCCCTTCTAGCCACTGGTAGTTCCCTGATGTATCGATCCGAGCGGCGCGCCTGATCGTCCGGGGTTTCTCAAAGTTCACGACTACTTCGCCGGGCGGTCCGAACCCTGCCGCATAGCCTGACGTGAAGCCGACGGGAACTGGCAACACCCTGACCGAATACGTAAGTTCGTAAGCCCGCACGGGCGCATCGGTCCCCAATCTCGGCGGTGCGGTCAGCACCAATTTGACCGGTACCAGTAGGGATAGAGACAAGACCGTCGCGACGATGTTAGAAAAGCGCCCGACCGACGGGGCGGACGCTGCGAACAGTGCACGGATTCGAGTCTCGATCTCTCGTTTGGAAGCGGCCGTCCCATAAGCGACGAGTCCTCGCGGATCAGGAAGGCCGTCCTTCGAGGCGATCCGCAGTAGGAGCCGCGCATATCGTTCGCGTACTTCTGCCTTCTTAGACACGACGGCTTCGTCGCAGGACTGTTCGGTCAAGACCATGTGGTGCCTCACGGCCCACCAGACCAACGGGTTCCAAGGGATCAGGAACAGGACGGAGAATGGAAGGCAGGCCCATGCCGAGTCCTTGACCCGGTAGTGGTGGAGTTCGTGCGCGATGACGAGTTCGACGTCGCCATCCTCCAGCTTCGCGATCAAAGGCTCAGGCATAACGACGGCTTGTTTCCGGAACCCTACGATAACTGGACCAAGCGCGGTCACCGACTTTCGCAACATGGGCACGGTCCAGGCCCCGACCCTCTCGGCCGCCAGGTGATACCTCGTCAACAGTTCGCCGTCGAGGTTCGGCGTGGACGTCATTGCGATCCGGCGGACCTGTGCCAGATGTCGGAGCAATTTGAAGACCACCGTTCCGGCCAAGAGCGAAACGGCGAAGAGCCATCCCATGACGAGCCACCTCGGCCACGCTCCCACGTCAAACGTTCCGATCCCGAACGATCCCGGTCGCAGAGGCAAGAAGACGACATGCTCGAAGAAAGGCTTAGGAAAACCAAGCAGAAGCAAGAGACACTTAACGAGCGCGATCCTGACGCACCAAAGCTTGGTGCGGGCTGTCGTCCCGGGCAGCAGACTGCAAATCAAGAGAGCCACGGCTAACGGGAGGGTCGCACCTAGTCCGGCCCAAAACAGCCGATCGACGACTGTTCGGGCAGACTCCCAAACTAGGGTCATGGATCCTTGTCCGCAAGGCGTCGAACCAGGGCTTCGAGTTCGGTCACATCCTCTTTGGAGAGGCTTCCGGTCTGCTCGATGTAATGGAGGAACGGTGTGATGGAACCTCCAAGGTGCGTCTCGACAAAACTGCCCACCAGGCTTCCCTCGACGTCGTCGGGGGAGCTCACGACCGAGTAACGAAAGATTTTTTCAACGTCCTCCCGTGCCAGAAACCCCTTCCTCCGAAGGCGCTCCATCATCTGCAGAACGGTTCCCCGCGCGTACCCGAGACCGACTCCGTACCCCGCGTGAACATCACCGACGGACATGGGTCCGTTCGTAGCGATGTACCGCAGGAGTTCTAACTCTCGAGCACCGATCTTGACGTTGATCTTCAAGTTCAGCGAATTATACGACACTTGTCATCGAATCGTGACCGGTCTCGGTTTGGTGCTGCGATTTGACCGACGATTCGATGATTGCCGGCCGTTATGCTCGACGAGTTACACGTCCGACTCATGGACGTACGACCACGCGGGGAACCGATCGAACAGCGGCTATTCGTACGACGGCTTGAACAAGATGACCGCCTCGGCCGGTAGCCACTCGTACGACAACGACCTCCTCGGTCGGCGCACGTTCCGAGACTGGGGGAGCCAGACGACCGCCGTCAAGTACACTTGGGACGTCCTCGACCGCATGACCGCCCTGCAACAAAAGACCAAGGGAGCCACTTACCGCTACCGCGCCGACGGGATGCGGGCGCAGAAGGTGCAAGGGATCCACCTCCAGGTCAGGCTGGACGACCAACAACAGGTCTCTGGCTACGACGACGCATGGGACTCGAACAAGCCGACGACCAGGTACTTCTACGACGGCCAGATGCCCGTCTCCGAGATTCACATGGAGCCGGTCGGGAACTCTACGAGCTTCGAGTACACGTCCTACGTCCCGGGCCCCAGAGGACTCGAAAGCACGACGGTCGGGACGATTTCGTTCACCACGACCTATCCGCTCTACGACTGCCACGGCAACAACGTCGCGAACCTCAAGAAGGGCTCTTCTGTCGACACTTGGGACTCGAACCTGAACGAGCGCTCTTACGACGCCTGGGGGACCGTCACCGGCTCCAGCCCAGCGCCCTATCAGCGCTACTGCGCGAGCCTCGGTCACAGGCAGGACGACGAGTCTGCTTCGGGATCCAGTTCGGGCGACGGGCTGGTCTATATGCGGGCCAGGTACTACGAGCCTGCGACGGGCAGGTTCGTGAGTGAGGATCCTGCGTTCGACGGATTGAATTGGTACCTTTATGCTGGCAATGACCCAACAAACTGTAGCGACCCTACAGGAACAAGAAGGACAGTTCAAATCGGGCCCTTCACCTTCAATCTCGACGGTTCTGGCAGCGGCAACCACGGCTGGGACTTAGAGATTCTTGATCCGCAAGGTAACAAGATCTTTCATCGATGGGGGGATGGCTTGGAGAAGGACGGATGCATGCTGAAGATTTCTGAAAGAGTCGTCGAAGCAATTCGACAAGTATTATCTAGTGGGAATCAGTCGAAGATCGCCTTTCTAAGGGGACTCATGGATAAGGGTGGATTTGGTATGTGGCGAGCCCTTCGAAACGCGTTCAGAGATATCCTCGGCATGGTGTTCCTTTCCTACGCGTACACAAGCGTCGATGCCTACGCCCAGCAGGAACCCGAGGATTTCGCTGACACGATCCGTACAATCGGTTCTTGGGGACGAAGGTGAAAGACGCACTAACACTGTTCTACGGAACAAGGTCAAAGACGTTCATTCCTGGGGGCCAGACTCTGGTCGAGAGTGAAGAGTTGGGTCGCGCTTCGGCATCGCCTAGGACGAAGAGCAATAGACAGACAGGGCTGAGTGTAGCCGTTGAGTCATTCTTTATGGACACCTTTCCGGTTACTCGCCGCGAGTTTCTTCATGTAGTTCTCGATTGTCGACTCGCCAGCCAATCTGCCGCTCACCAAATTGATATGGACTTTTGGGCTCACTTTGATCGCGAACACAAATATGATGACCAAGCACCCATAGTTGCGGTCTCATTCGAGGAAGCTTCTTGGTTTGCGTGGATCTTCGGAGGTCGCCTTCCGACATTGGCTGAGTGGAATCGGGCTGCGCGTGGAGACGCAAATAATAGCTATCCTTGGGGTCTACAGTTTGACCCGACATTGTGCAATTTTAGCGACTCGCCTTTTAGTACGGGCCCCGATATTATTGACCATTTGACTAACGTCGATGAATATCCTGGAGGTGCCTCGCAGTTTGGAGTTATGGACTGTCTTGGGAACTGCCGTGAGTGGACTATGACGCCAGCCGTACCCATTGACTTCATCAATGCATCAAAGATTGAAGATCGTCGGATAGCTGCAAGTTTGTGGACAGCCAACATTTCAGAGGTTTACGTCAAGAATGTGGGATTGAATAGTCATGACCGACGCATTGGCTCTACCGTAACCGCGAAGCGATTCAATCGGCATACACCGTTCTTACCATCCACTTTCGCCGGTGCCACTGCAAGAGATTTCAGGAACGGATTTCGAGTTGCTTACGACGCGAGCCGCTTAGACGAGGATTCCGTGAACTTGATGCAGCAAGTCTGGAAGTGACCAACGCCCTTCGGGCCCGCATTTTTCTTCCGGGCGGGTGGCCCGACCATGGGTGACGTTCCGGGGTGCCTGCTTGTCGCGAGTCCTTTCGTGGGCCATCGTTTCGAATCGGCTGGGTGGCCTGACCATGGGTGACCTCCACCTGGTTGGCACGATGACGGGCCCGACGTGCAGAACAGCCTGCCGCAAGCGCCCTGGCGAGGGCCCTTCGTCGTGTCCGGGGCGGACCCTCACCCGTCGTCAGCACTAGGCCCGGTCGACCTCGAACTCCACCTGACCCTTCCGGGGGCAGGACTAAGAGTGGCCTCTCGCGACGGCGGCCATGTCAACGGCAATGGCTCGTGCGCGTTTGCCCTGGTTCCGCAAGGAACACTCTGAAAAGGACGGCCGCTGCACCAAGCGAAGTAGTACCACGCCGATGGCCGCAAGGATCTTTCACGCTGGTCGGGCGAGGAAGGCACGATCCTTCGGAACCGGGCTGCAAACGGGCACGTACCATCCCCTTCACCCATTGGAGGTCAAGCTTGAACCGACCTGCGCCATATCGAAGCGCTAGCGCGCCGGGACGTCACGCGCATCGAAGCTTTAGTCCCCCCCCCGTTTGGGCAGGAACGCCATCTCTCGGAGTGACAAGCCTAAACGACAGTACCTTTCGAAATCATTAGGCTACCGAGCGTTTTTGGGTTCAATGGACTCGATGGGTCGGAGAAGTGGATCGAACCGTAGACAGGGCGGGGGGCGCCTCGCGACGGACGTGGCCCTGCGGCTCGACGTGAACGAACTGTGGCGTTCCGGCTGCTTCCGGAATCCGGCCGCGGGCACCGTGCACTGGCACGAAGGGCAGCCCCGGGAGGCGTCCCTAAGCTTCTTTGGCGATAGGGAGCGGATCGTGCTTCTGTCCGGTCTGCGTCTGTCCGATGATGGCGTCCCGGAGGCCAGATATGAGATCGAGATCGCATGGACGGCCTGCCACTTCGGCGGCCTCCGCCCTTGGTTCGTCTGCCCGGCCTGCGACGGCCGCTGCGGCGTGCTCTACGGCCTTGGTACCTTCAAATGCCGCAGGTGCCACGGGCTCGTTTATGAATCCCAGTCCGAAACGCCCTTCTTCCGGACCTTGCGCAAGAGGCAGAAGCTAGCCGCCAAGCTGGAGAAGGGCGGAGGGTCGCTGCGAAAGGGCACCAGGGCCGCGCTCGCCTCGCGGATCGACGGGCTGGACGCGGAGATCATCGCTTCGGCCGCGGTTGCGCTCGGCTGGCCGGACTAGCGCCGCGCATTGCGCGGGCCCAGACGGGTCGAGGAGGGATCCTGTGCTTACGCCTCCCGCTGGGGGGCTCCCCTCGGGGGCCGACCATCCAGGCGGCGCCGCGGAACCTTGCCGTCGACAGGGGCCTGCAGTGCGCGAGTCACTGCTCCGCTTGCGCCTTCCTGAACACGGCGTCGAGCTTCTCCGCCGCCTTGCGCTGCGCCACAGGCACCATGTGCGCGTAAGTCCCGGTCGTCAGCGCGATCGATGAATGACCGAGCTGGTCCTTGACGAGGGCGAGCGGCACGCCCTCCGCGACCATGTGCGTCGCCGCCGTGTGACGGAGCTTGTGGAACGAGACCTCAGGGATCCCCGCCTTGCGGCACAGCGCCTTCAGGTGGTTATGAACGTACTTGGGATCGAGCGGCCGGCCCTCGGAGTTCAAGAACACGAGCCCGAGAGGGTTCTGGAACGAGTCGCCCAGTTCGGCCTGTAGCCTTGCTTGCCTGAACTTCTCTGCCTCGATTCCCTCGAGCGCATAGCCGAGCAAAGGGAGGCTCCTTCGGCTTGAGGCGGACTTCACGGACTTGTGAACCAGCTTGCCTTCTACACGCTGGAGCTGTACCCCTACACGCAATGTGGCTTGTTTTGGATTGACAGTATCGACGTCCTGCCACCGAAGACCCGTGGCCTCGCCAATCCGCATTCCGGTTCCGAGCGCGACCAGAAGAAGGTTCTCGATCGGATGCCCTTTGGCGGCCTCGGCCAGCTTAAGGGCCTGATCCGGATGGAGGTAGACCGGATCGCTCTTCTTCACCTTTGGAGGCACGGTCTTGACGACGACGTTCTCCGCGACGAGGCCCCACTTCCAGGCTTGGTTCATCGCGGCGCGGAACACCCTGCGGATCCCCGCGACGGAGGCAGGCGAGAGGGTCACGGTCTTGTCTCCGACCTTACGGGGCTTCCCCTTTTCGTTGAGGAAAAGTTGGATCTGTTCGGCGGTCAGCTTGCGCAAGTCGATGCGGCCGAGCGCCGGCTTGATGTGCCGATCGACCATCATCACGTAGTAGTCCACGGTCTTGGGCTCCTTGTGGCCACGGACCGTTCCATCGAGCCAACGGTCGAGGAACTGGCCCAAGGTCGTGCGCTCCGTCGGGACGGTCTTCCCTGTCGTGACGGCCGCCATGGTCTTGTTGAGTTCCTTGACCGCCTCGGCCTGCGACTTGGCGTACACGGTCTTGTACTTTGGACGGCCGGTCGTCCCGTCGTATCCGAGGAGCACTTGGGCGACCCATCGCCCGTCCTTCCGTTTGAACACGGAACCGCTGTTCCCCGCCCTCTTCGATCCGTTCCTTGCCATGGTGCCTCTTTGACAGTTTGACTGCCTTGTTTTGACAGTTTAGATGACAGTGACGCCAACTGTCAAGGGCGGACATCGGTGGACTTTACGGGGCAGATTGAACCTATTTTTGGCTACAAACGCGGACTTCTCTGCACACGCCTGCACACCCTGCCCTCGAACTCTTAATCAGCGGGTCGAAGGTTCGAGCCCTTCACGGTCCACCATTCGATCGGAATTCAATTCCGTCATCTCGAGCGACGGCGAGCGATTCTCCCCGGGTGTGGGAAGCGGCTTCGTCAAACCTCTTCGCTCGCTTGAGCAGGACGACATGATTCGGCCCGCAGGCGGTCGGTCTTCTGATCCGTCATCCGAGCGAAGTCGAGGGATCTAAAGCCTTTTACAAAGTCGGGCCGTCCTTCGGACTTGCCTGTCGCGCCCAGGCGGCAGTCGTCTCTAGTCAGGACGTCCGACAAGCTGGCCACTCGAATTCCGAAACTATTGGTTCGGTCAATGGTCGTCTAGACACCCGCCGATGATCAGCGGCCCGATCCTCGGGTCACAGTCGCTTGGACAATCGAACCATGGCCCACGTTGTCGCCCATCCATTGGACCATGATCATGACCGTCGGTTCAGGTGATCTGACCGTTGCGGAATCCAGAAACCTTGATGCGGCATCCTGGCTAGCGAAGCCTAGCGCCTTCCAGTTGCGCGTCATGTCTGCCTTAAGCGACTCCGGCAACCCTAGACCCGGCTGTCCTTCCGTCGGCGCACCCTTGGATCCAAAAGCCGCCTTCATGGCCTTCTGCTTTTCCGCGTACTCCTTGGCCTGCTGACCGATCCGTTGTTCCATCAGGTTCATCAACTTCGACACTGCAGCCGTACGACGGGTCGAGACCAGGGTCCAGCCGTCAGAGTGACGTATGGAGAGGGAGTCGATTTGGTGCCACTTCACACGGCGTTTCGGCAAGTCGTCCCTGATGAACTTGTCAACTTCATCTTTGCCATATTTCTGCAGCTTGCCCGCGTCCCGTTCACCCGATGGCTGACCTCCTCCAAAACTGACGGTGCGACCGTCGAGTGTGGCGTCGACCTTCCACCTCACGCCCAGACTGATCGGTGACTTGTCGTCAAAGACTGCAGGCCCGGCACTGTCGGCGACTCCTTGGGCGAGTAGGATCTCACGCACCGCCTTTCTGTCGGACTCGGGCAAATCGCCGAGGACGAACGTGCGCCTACCGTCACGCAACAGTCCGGTGAGGACGTCGAACCCGTGCAGGCAGACTGACATTTGGCGCACGTTGTAAAGGTCGGCGTCGAAGAGGAGAACGTCGTCCCCGTCGCGGACGACCTCGATATTCGCCTTCGCCGCCTCTTCATCCAACTTGGCCGGATCGACGGTCAGTAGGGCGACCTGTCCTTTCGTCGGCTCTTCGTGCGTCGCAAGAGTCCGAAGCTCCTTGGATTGCCCGTGCGCTCCGATTGAGGAGATGAAGAGAATCGTCGCCAAAACAGGTCGCGAGATCATCTCACCGACTCCATGGTTTCATCCACTGTGCTCGACCTCCTCTTCCAGAGTCCAAAGGAGCCTCTAAGCCGATGACCATCGTCATAGGCGTCAATCTACCCGTGACGCCAGGTCTGCCCTCCGAACCGACATCCAGGTTCATGCACCCTCCAGGCGGCCAGACCGGTACACCCGTCCTTCTATCGTTAAGCTCTCACTTAGGTCGGACGATTCAATCAGGTGCCCGCGCGTATCTCTTCAAGTGGAACCACTCCACGCGCCCGCGTATAGACGGTCGTCTCTGGAGTCCTTGCATTGTCGAGGTTCGGCAGAATATTGACGTTGTACCATTGCCAGACATTGCCGTAGACCCCTGGAAAGTGCCGTTCGAGCCACTCTTCGAACTGCCGGAAGTCCTCGGCACCTTCCAGAAACGCCACCTGCGTCCCATCGGTAAAGGTCAGGGCGTACACCAATTGCTCCATCACGAACGAGTCGTTGATGAAAAACTGTATGGTGTCTATCCTCGCGGCTTCTAGCCGACCGACAAGAGACTCGCCGTGCCCGGGCACTAGGGGGATCCTCCGGAGACACGAGCGTCGTACGCGGCCTCGGCCGCCATGCTGCCCACTATGCCGCCGACGGCCGCACAGAAGAGTCCTCCAGCGATGGCTCCGCAGGCCCAAGAGTAGAACCCAACAGCGCGACGGGTGGCCGGGCTAAGGGGATGGTCCGTGCCCGTTTGCAGCCCGGATCCGAAGGAACTTGCCTTCGTCGCCTGACCTGAGCGGAAGGTTTTCGCGGCCACGGGCATGGTTCTACCCTGAGAGGGCCCTGCTCGAAGCAGCTTTGTCCTTCGGACCTGCCTGTCGCGGCCGATCGAAACGAATACCCGTGTCAGAGCGTGCGACGAGCAGGCCACCCCGGATGCCCAGCGCCTCGTCCTGCCACCCGTCGTCGTGCGAAGAATTGAGAGTCCGTGCCGGTCACGACGAAGGGCTCGCCAGCGGCGGCTGTCGAGAGCCGGTCCGGAGAGGCGAGCCCGTCATCGTGCCACCCGTCGAAAGGCCACCCATCGTCGGGCCACCCAGCCGTCAAACGGTCTCGACCTGGGGTCGCAGGCGTCTGCAATCGTCGCAGGAGCCGACGACGGCGGATGCCCCCCTAAGTGGCGACTATACAGGCGGGCCATCTCCTTTGGCCTGGCCACCTGGTTGACGGAACAGTCATAGGGAACCTACCCCTCAGGGCTTCGCAAACAAGTGTCCGATGGGCGTTTCCGGCCATTTCGGCCCGATTCCGTCAACCCAGTCAGCGTAGTAACGAGTGAATTCTGCGCGCGCCGTGACGGTACCTTGGACTGCCTTGCGGATCGTCGGCACGTCAGGATAAGTTCGATAGAACTCCTCCACGGCCGGCCATACGGTCTGGCGAATGTACGCGTCCAGTTCTACGTCTTCCAGGGGTGAGCCCATGGCCACGTACTTCGCATATTCATGGCGGTCGGGCACCCAGTCGTCCGCTCGGCAGTGAAGGCTCCACTGCCCCCAACCTGCTTGCGAGACCGGGGCCCCGAACTCCTCGTCCATCACACCGATCTCAAGATAGAACGTGCCCGACTGCGGTCCAACGTCAATAGCTGCTAGCTCAAGATGGTCAACCGCCCTTCGACGCCACACCTTATCGACGACAATGAAACCGTGCCGTCTTAAGAGGGTCGCCAGTATCCTTCGGATTGGAGACTGGCGCCTTCCTTTAGAGTTCATTCCGACCTGATTATAAACTACCTTCCTAGGAAGCGGACGTAGTGGATGAAACCAGTCCACATATCACCTGTTTCCAGCTTTTCCGGGGCGACGTACCGTCGCAATTGGCAGCTGGTGGCCCGGTTTGCCGATCCAATCCGGCATCCAAGTTCACGGACCCTCCAGGCGACCAGACCGGGACACGCCCACCCGCCGTAATGAACAAGCTCACGAAGAAGGTCTCTGCAGTGGTCGAGCGGGCAGCCCTACCTAAAGGTTTGACTCTCCACATGATCTGTCGATGAAGAAGCCTTTGATCAAGGCACGACATGCCACTCGATGAGGACATCGTCCACACCTTCGGAAGCTTCAGGATTCTTAAAGCGAGCGAGGCTAGAAACATCTCCTGAATATCCCTGCAATGTGATTTGGGCTCTTCGGTCAGCTGTCCACTCGAACGCCCAATCGTGCTTGCGAGAGGTTCCGCTCGTTTCAAAGGAACCGACGATGACGCGGTCCTTTCCGTGTTCCACGACGACCCGCCACGTGGCACCCACCAAAGGCTCACTCGGTCTATGGGTCTCTAGGAGAAGTCGAAAATCCTTCCGGGGAGACTCCCTCGAGATTTCGACCGTGTACGCGACCGTTTCACGATTTCCGCATCCGTTCGCAAGTAAACCCAGTCCAAGGAGACAAGCGGTCCTGGATACGTCCACTCAAACAGCTTGGCACATGGGGCTTGATCGTGGACCGAGCGGCTTTCGGCCTTGATGGGTCTTGCTGTTTCGGGCCTGACCCGTCGACCGTCCCCGCGCCATGCGTCCCCCAAAATGACCCCGGACTGGGTGCCCAAGCCGGGACTCGCGTAACTGCAAACTTGTGTGGATGAAGCACGCCGCGATCGCGCTCGCCGTCCTCCTGACCGCCACGGCCCACGCTCAAAGCTACACGACCGGCCCGAGCGACGACATCTGGGCGTACGGCCATGCGCTCGACGGGGGCACCGACCCCTTGCTCCGCGTATGGGGCGACGGGGTGACGAGTTACAAGTCCGAATGGCCGGCAGGGGACGAATGGAGCTACGGCTACCTGCGGTTCCCGCTCGCCGGGATCGCGCCGGGACGCTACAAGATCGTTTCGGCCAAGCTGTCCGTCACCCACCGCGTGACGTCGAGCGGCACCTTCACGCGGCAGGCGGGCGAAACGAACCCGCTCGAGGCACGCGCCCTTCCCGCCGTCTTCACGGAAGCGACTTGGGACTTCTCCGACCCTGCCAACCCCGTCCCTTCGGGCGTGCTCTACGGCAACGGGTCGATGGTGAACTACAGCGGCACGACCTCGTTCGTGATCCCGGTCGACCTCAAAGGCGCCGCGTTCGAAACCGATTTCAATGCCGCCGTCAACGGCACGACGAAGAGCATCGCCGTCGCCTTGACGAGCAAGATGCCCGTTTCAGGCATGGAGGGCGCGCTTCCCTACCGGATCTTCTCGCGGGAAAACTCGCCCTCCCTGCGTCCGAAGCTCGAGATCGTCTTCAAACGCTTCCCCTCGTGGACGGGCCCGTTCGGGCAGGTCTTTACGAACGGCGGTTAGCCCCGGCCCCTGGACCGCCGGGGCCGAACAGGCCCACAATCGTGCATGAACTCCCGGGACGAGGAGACGCGAATCCGGATCGAAGAGGTCTTCCGGCTTGAATCGCGACGCGCGTTCGCCGTCCTCGTCCGGCATTTCGGCGACTTCGATCTGGCCGAGGACGCGCTTCAGGACGCCTTTCGCGCCGCGTTGGAGTCTTGGCCGCAGACCGGGCTCCCGGACCGGCCCTTGGCGTGGCTCGTCTCGACGGCACGGCACAAAGCGCTCGACGTCCTGCGGCGACGAGCGAGGACCGACGCCCTCACTCCCGCCGACGAAGCCCTTCTCGCGAACGACCCGACCTCGGACACGCCAGATCTCGGTACCGTCGGCGACGAGGTCTTGAGGCTCGTCTTCACGTGTTGCCATCCGGCCCTTGGCACGGAGGCCCAGATCGCGTTGACGCTGCGCGAGGTCTGTGAGTTGACGACCGAGGAGATCGCGAAGGCGTTCCTCGTTCCCGCCCCGACCCTTGCCCAACGCATCGTGCGGGCGAAAGCGAAGATCCGCGACTCGAAGATCCCGTTCGAGGTCCCCGATCCGGTCGACCTTCCCGGACGCTTGGACGCCGTCCTCCGGACGGTCTACCTCGTGTTCAACGAAGGCTATTCGGCGAGTTCTGGCGACGACCTGATCCGGCACGACCTTGTCGATGAAGCGGTCCGGCTCGGGCGGCTCTTGGCCGACTTGTTGCCGGAGCCTGAGGTCCTTGGGCTCCTCGCGTTGATGCTCTCGGCCCGGGCCAGGCGCGCCGCGCGGCTTTCGCCTGACGGAGACATCGTGCTTCTTGAAGACCAGGACCGTTCGCTCTGGGACACGGCTGCTATCACTGAAGCTTCGAACCTTGTCCAAGAAGCGATCCGGACCCAAGGTTATGCCGCGTACACTGTTCAAGCCGCGATCTCGGTCGTCCATAGCGAGGCGCCGACATATGGGGACACGGACTGGAACGAAATCGTGGGACTCTACGACGTGCTGCTGCACATGGAGCCTTCTCCGATCGTGGAACTCAACCGCGCCGTCGCGGTCGCCATGCGGACGGGCCCAGAGGCCTCGTTGGGCACGGTCGAACGCTTGATCGAGTCGGGCGGGCTCGCCGAGTACCACTTTGCGCACGCCTTCGCGGCCGACCTCTATGCGAGATCAGGGCAACGGGAGAAGGCTGCGGCGGCGTTCCACAGGGCCATCGGTCTGGCACCGCTCGAGGCGGAACGACGGCTCTTGCAGCGGAAACTCGACGCCCTTTGAACCCGGGGCGGCGAGTTTTGAAAAAATTCGAAAGGACGTGTCGATTTGCCTGTCGGTCGAACGACCACGGTGTACAGGGCAGGAAACGGCAAGAGCCGGACCGCGCTGAAGCACGAAGAAGGAATCCACAATGAACGCAGAGGCAACCATGACCACCGAGAAGATCACTGTCGCCACGACCATCGCCGCTCCGATCGCCGACGTTTGGCACGCTTACAACTCGCCCGAGGACATCGTCCGATGGAACACACCGAGCGACGATTGGCACACGACCAAAGCGACAGTCGACCTGCGCGAAGGCGGAGAATTCTGTTCCCGCATGGAAGCGAAGGACGGCAGCATGGGCTTCGACTTCGCCGGCACGTACACCAAGATCGTGGACAACGAGCGGATCGAGTACGCCTTCGGCGAGCGGGCCGCGCTGGTCGAGTTCCTCCCTGGCGCCGATGCCGTCACCGTGCGCGTCACGTTCGACCCTGAAGATCAGAATTCGATCGAAATGCAGAGAGGCGGTTGGCAAGCCATCCTCGACAGCTTCGGTCGCTTCGTCGAAGCGCGGGTTCAGGGAGCATGAAGTACCTGTGCCTCGTCTACCTGGACGAGGAACATTGGAGCGCTTGCCCCGACGACGTGTGTTCTGCCTACGGGCAGAGCCTCGCCGAGCGTGGCGTCCTCAAGGCGGCCGAGCCTCTGCACCCGGTGGAGGCCGCGACGACCGTCCGGATGCGGAACGGCCGGTTGACGGTGACCGACGGCCCCTTCGCGGAGACGAAGGAGATGCTCGCCGGATTCTATCTCGTGGACGCCAAGGACCTGAACGAAGCGATCCGGATCGCGGGCGACATCCCGCCCGCCAAGTACGGTTCGATCGAGGTCCGACCCGTCCGCGACCTGAAGACCTGAACCGGACAGGGCCGCAATACGGCTCATGGCCGGTCTCCTTTTACAAGGGAATGCGGCCCTGCGCGAGTCGCAGGGCCGCAATCTTCCGCCTCGGCCGTGTCTCAGCCGGTGCGAAGTTCCGACGCCGGGACGGGCGGCGGGACGGTCGCGGGTGCGCCGGCTTCCACGATGTCATGGCCCGTGTACTTGGCCAAAATCGTACGGATCTTCTCGAGCGGGACGTCGTGGCTCGGGCCAGAGACGCTGACAAGGGCCCCGCCACCGGAGACGTGGTCGGAGAAGCGTCGAGCGGTCTGCTCGTCGACTCCCTGGTCCTTCAAGTAACCGACCGCCGCCCCTGCGACGGCGCCTGCCGCTGTCGCGGCGACCGCTCCGCCGAGCGCCATCGATAGGGCGCCTCCGCCGATAACGATCCCGGCGCCGGGGATCGTCACCGAGGCCAAGGCGGCCAGGGCGCCGACACCGAGACCGATACCGGCGCCTTTCGCGCCGCCTTCGACGGCATCTTGAGCGGTCGTCACGGTGATTCCGTCCTTGGCCTGTCGCTGGAGGTCGTCCGCGGCACCGCCCGGGTGCTCCCAATCGACAGGCATGTCTTTGACGAAAACGCTGACGTCGCCGGGATCGACACCGTGGTCGATCAGGGCTCCGACCGCGCGCGCCCCCGTTTCAGGAGCGTCGAACGTCGCGTGAAGTGTGGTTCTCATGATCGTTGTCCCGGCCGTCAGGAGGGCCGGACCTCCAGTCGGTTGTCGACCTTCTGCTTTCCTCCCTTCTCCTTGACGGCCCGCTCGGCGATGTCACCGGCGAGGCTCTTCAATTCGGCCGACTTGACGTGGCCAGAGAGGGTCACGGCCTCATCGCTCGAATCGACGTCGATCTGGTTGGCGGGGTCGTTAAGGGACGGGTCGGCGACGATGGCGGACTTGATCATCGGGGTCAAGTTGACGGCGGCGCCCATGTCCTTGCCGGCCTCGTCAGCCTTCGAGCGGGCTTCGTCGGCGGCTTGTTCGGCGTTCTTGCCGTTGATCTGGGCGTCCTTCTTCATGCCTTCCGCCGTATTGTCGCAACCCGTCAAGGTTCCGATGGCGAGGGCCCCGGCCAGGGCGATAAGGTGGCGTGTCATAGTCGGTCCTCCTATTGCCCCGCGAGGGGGCTGCCCCCACTGACGCCCGTCGTGATGAGAGGGCGGTCAAGCGCTAGGCCCCCTCCGTAAGAATGCCGTAAGACCAATCTGGACAGAGGTATCCTCAAAGGGAGCCAAAAGGGGCGCTGACACGGAGCGGCGATACCGGACTGACCGTATAAGGAAGAGAATGTCGAACCCCGTACCTGTGACCGTCTTGGCCATCGAGGACGATCTCGCGATCCGACGCCTGCTCAAGGTGTCGTTCGAGAACACCGAGTTCCGACTCCTCGAGGCCGAGAACGCGGCCGACGGGATCGACCTGATCGCCAAGCGCCGTCCGGACATCGTGCTCCTGGACATCGGCCTTCCGGACTCGGACGGTATGGACGTCATCAAGACCGTCCGAAGCTGGTCGGGAGTCCCGATCCTCATCGTCAGCGGCGAGGGCGACGAGGACCGTAAAGTCAAGGCCCTCGAAAGCGGGGCCGACGACTATGTCACGAAGCCGTTCGGCGTGTCCGAGCTGTTCGCGCGCATGAAGGTCGCCCTCCGGCACCAAATGCAGGCCGGGAACGCGGTGCAGGAGCCCGTCTTCGCGTCCGGCGACCTCACGATCGACCGGGCCGCCCGCGAAGTGACGGTTCGAGGGGAGCGGATCCACTTGACGCCGATCGAGTTCAAGCTCCTCCTGACGCTCGCCAAATACGCAGGAAAAGTCGTGACCCACCGCCAGTTATTGGCGGAGGTTTGGGGCGAGGAGTACACCGAGGAGTCGCAGTACCTCCGCGTCTATATGGGTTATCTCCGCAAGAAGATCGAGGCCGACCCCGAGCGGCCCGTCCTGCTCCTCAACGAACCCCGGATCGGCTACCGTCTCGTCGTCTGAACGGCCGTTTCTACAAAACTCTTACCGGCCTCCCTCCTGTTTCGAACGGCCTTTTTACGCTTCGGATCGGACAATGACTGCGTACCTGTCGGGTCATTGGCACCGACGGTACAGGAGCCGAGAAGATGGAAGTTATCGAAAAAAGAGCCACCTTCGAACGATTCATGGATTCGGTCAAGGGCCGCGCCCTCGCCTATGCACTGCATCTGGCCCGTAACAAGGAGGACGCCGAGGACCTGGTCCAGGAAGCTTCGATGAGGGCGTACCGCGCCTTTGACCCTGACAGCCACGTGGCCGTCCCCGACGCTTGGATGAAACAGATCGTCCGCCGCTGCTTCCTCGACATGAAGCGCCGCCGCCGCCGCCGACCGACCACGACGTCGCTCGAAGCCATCCAGGACGACAACCCCTATTTCGACGCCGCCGACCCGAAGGAGCAGACCGACCTCTTGGCGATCAACGACGCCTTTAGCCCCCAGGTCCGCAAGGCCCTTCAGACGTTGACCGAAGAACAGCGCGCGATCGTCATCGCCGCGTTGACGGAAGGCGAGACCCATGCGGCCTTGAGCGAACGGTTCGGGTGCGGGGTCACGACCTTTCGGACCCGGCTCCACCGGGCCCATCGATGCCTCAAGCGCCACTTGATGACGGTCGACCCGTCGTTCCGACGTCCGGCCGAAAGCTCGTTCGCTTGACGGGCCCACGGACGGGCTCCGCCCTTCCTTGGAACATTGGGGAAAGGGCGGTCGGCCCTCCTTGGCCCGACCCTAGAGGACGCGACCCGTCGCCGGATCCTCTTGGGATCCATGGCCACTCGACGCTCTCCGCGGGACGACCGCGGCCCGACCCGCCGACCGAAGTCGGCAGAACAGGACAAGAAACCATGCTCTACTGGACCGCCGTGTTCTTCATCATCGCGCTCGTCGCCGCCTTCTTTGGCTTCGGCGGCATCGCTGGCGCCTCGGCCGGAATCGCGCAGATCCTCTTCATCGCGTTCCTGGTCCTAGCCGTCGTCTCCCTCCTTTTGCGGGGCCGAGTGAACACCTGACCCCCTTCGCTCCGTCAAAAGTGCTGTCATGTGCAATGTGTCTTCTGTCGCGAACATCTCTTCGACCGCCGCCAACCCGGATCTTCGGGCGGCCGAACAGACGCTCGGACGACTGAACGACCGCTTCACCGCGCTGGCCCGTCAGAACGCCTCGGTCTCCGGTTGGTGGGACGACGGGAAGCGCGACTTTCAAACCGACGTTATGCGCGCCTATCAGTGGATCGACCGCTGCAAGGCGTCCTCCGGGCAAGACGCGGCCGATATCAGGGCCGGTGTCATCGCTCTCGTCCGAGAGCTCGAGCGGAACTTCTCCGCGATCGACGTCAAGGCCTGATCTCTCAGTCCGCCCGCCACTTTCGAGACGCCAGCAACTCGGCGATGGCGTCGATCAGTTCGTCCGCGTCGACCGGCTTGGACAGGTGGGTGTCATAGCCGGCCTCCTTCGACATCGCCCGGTCCTTCTCCCGTGCAAAGGCGGTCAACGCGATGGCGGGCACGGTCTTCTGAGGTTCCGAGTCCATGGCCCGGATGCGGGCGATCATCTGTAGGCCGTCCATATCGGGCATCCCGATGTCGCTCAGGAGCACGTCGGGCGCCCCTTGTCCGAGTAGCTCGATCGCTTCTTGCGCCGACGCGGCCGAGCGGACCGTTGCGCCGCACTCCATCAGCACGATGCCCAAGAGGCCCCTTGTCGATTCGTCGTCGTCGACGACCAGAATCTCGGCCCCTGACAGGTCGGGCCTCGCCCGGTCGCTCCGGCCCATTCCCGTGTCCGCATGCCGGTAGTACGCCGCCACGGGCAGCCGGACCGTCATGGTCGTCCCCTTTCCGGCACCGTCGCTCATGGCCTCGACGGTCCCACCGTGAAGTTCGGTCAGTTGCTTGACGATCGAGAGGCCAAGGCCGAGCCCGCCGTGCTTCCGCGTCGTCGAGGAATCGGCCTGGCGGAAACGGTCAAAGATCACATGGAGCATCTTGGGATCGATGCCTTCCCCGTCGTCCGTGACCCGCACGACGGCCATCGAGCCTTCCACGTCCAATTGGACCTCGATATGACCGTTACGCGGAGTGAACTTGACGGAATTCGAAACGAGGTTCATGACGATCTGGGTCAGACGCGACGGGTCTCCACGGCTGAACACTTCGCCCGCTTCGGTCCGCAATTCGATCGAAATGCTCTTGTTGTCGGCGGCGAGCTTGGCCGACCGGACGGCTTCGGCGACGATCTCTCCGAGGTCGACGATCTGGAGGTCGAGACGCAGTTTTCCTGATTGAATGCGGCTCATATCGAGGAGGTCGTCGATCAGCTGGGCTTGGAGCCGGGTGCTGCGTTCGATCGCACCGAGGCCCTCGACCGTCGTCGAATCGAGCCCCTGCCGCTTGCGGAGGAGTTCCGACCATCCTAGGATCGTCGTCAAGGGTGAGCGGAGTTCGTGGGACAACGTCGCGACGAACTCGTCTTTGATCCGGCTGGCGGCTTCTGCTTCGCTTCGGGCCCGCCTTTCGTTGGCCAGGATCCTCTCGCGGTCGAGTTCGAGCTGTTTGCGCGTCGTGACGTCCTGCACATAGACGAACATGCCGTCCGCGTTAGGAAACGCTCGCAAATGGAACCAACGGCTGCCTCCCGGTTCTGGAACGTCGATCGCTAGACTGTCGCCGTTCCTCTTGGCCGTCTCGAACATCGAGCGGTAGAAGGGGCTGCGTGCTCCGGACGTCAGTTCCCAGATCGGAGCGCCGACTTCCGCATTGTCCCGTCCGACGATCTCGCGGAACGCACGGTTCGTGTGGACGATGTGCCACTGATTGTCGACGGCGAAGAACCCGTCGGACACCCCGTCGAGGATGGCGTCTAACTGCTGTCGCGTCGTATCGCGTTCCCGTTCGGCCTTGCGATACCGGACCGCCGCGATCCGCATAAGGTCGCAGACCACGCAGAGAAAGAGCCACGTCACGCAGATCGACACGACCTGCAACCAAGTGTCGAAGGGGTCGACGGACCGCGATGGGCCGATCCAGAGAAAGCCGATCCAAAGTGCGATCGCTGACGCGAGCAAGCCCGGGACGAGTCCCCCGACGAAGGCGGCCAGCGCGATCGGGACGGTGAAAAAGATGAAGCGGGCGTTTCCACCGAGGACAGGACTGAGCTGCACCCTGACCAATCCGGCGAGCAAAGTCGCGAAGACCGCAAGCGCGTAATGGAGCCATTTCGGGCCCGACCAGATCCTGTACAAAAGGTCGTTCAATCCCTCCACTGTTACCCCGCTGATCGTAAGAATGAAGTAAGAGCGCCCTCACGCACGGGCACGCCCATGGATTTTTCACATTCCTTACCGAAATCGGGCGGCTCCTTGCGTCCTGCACGGCGTCCAGAGGCGCCTGGAAGACCGGGTGCAACCATGAACGCTAAAACGTTGATCGGACCAATCGCCAACAGGGCCCTCGTCCTCGCCGACGCCTTCGACACAGGCAAGGACGCCTTCGACAAAAGGGCTCGAACGGACAACCGCCACCTGAGGACCTGGCGGTCCAGCGCGATCAAGTGCGCTGGCTCTTCGGTCCTGACCGCCGTGTTCGGTGGACTCGCGATGATGGCCCTGGCGCGTCTGATCGACGCGTCCAAGAAACATCAAGAATGGAAAAAGGAAGACCGGAAGCTGGACGCTGACCTCGAATCGACGTTCGAGGCGAGCGATCCGGTCGCCAAGTACTAGTCGCCGTCCTTGGGGCCGTAACGGACGACGCCTCCCCCTAAGGAGTAGACGTCCGTACGGCCGAAGGCGCGCAAGTGGTCCGTCAGGTGTCCGGTCCTTCTGCCGGAACGGCACACGAGGACGACCGGCTCGGGCCCTTCGACCGAAGAAGGGTCGAAGATGCTGAGGGGGACGAAACTCCACGAGTGTTCCCATCCTGATAGCGGCCTTGGAGACTCTTCGGGTTCTCTCACGTCGATCAACCGGAGGGGCCCTAGGGCCAGGCGGGCCGCCTCCAAGGAGTCCACTTCCCAGGACGGTTCGGACGTCAAGCTTGGCTCTGGACCTGCGCCGCACGCTGGACAACGAGGATTCACGCGTCGGCGCACGGTTAACGATTCACCGGTCGTCCTGTCCACGACCCGGCACGATCCGGCCCAAAGTGGCGTGCCAGCGAGACTGCGGACAGCCTCCCGGACCGACCAGACCTGGTTTTCCAAGTCTGCCGGCCCGACCGGGTCCGAGCCGCTTTCGTGTTGGAACGGCCACAGGCATTCGAGACAAGGGCCGTCCGGCGAAACCGTCATCGTCTGACTCTCCCCCGCGACCGTGCGACCAAGGACGACGGGCACGCCCGTCTTCCTGGCCACTCTTTGGAGCACCAACGACGTCCCAAAGTCGCCGGACGCGTCCACGACGACGTCGCAACCTTCGATGGCGACCGACGCCGTCATGGCGTCGATCGGACCGTCGATCGTCTCCGTCCGAAGGCCCGGAAAGGCTTTCCTCAACATTGCGGCGGCTTGATCGAGAGCGCCGCCCCGGACGAGGACGTCTGGGTCATGACGGCCCAGGCGCAACGAGCCGACGCCGCATTCGACCAAGTCCAGAACGACCTCGGGGCACGTCCATGGACCGATGAGAAGGGCGCGACGGACCGGCGTGTCCCGGGCTGGTCCAACGGGATCGGTCCCGATCCAACCGGAGTCACCGTCAGCGTAATGCTCTTTCTTCCAAACCGGTACGCGCCGTTTGATTTCGGAAATGATCCATTCGCACGCGGCGAACGCCTCGGCGCGATGGGGTGCGGCGACGTCGATGCGGACAGCCGTCTCACCGATCTCCAAGAGCCCGACGCGATGGACCGCCTTGGCGTCCGTCAGTCCGAAACGTTCGATGGCCTCTCCAAGGACTTTGGCCCCTTCCGCTTCGGCGAGTCCCTGATGGGCTTCATATCCGAGACGGAGGACTTCGCGGCCCTCGTGCTCGTTGCGGACTGTCCCGATGAACGTGACATAGCCTCCCGCGCCGGGGTGGACGTCCGCTCCTTGATCGATCGGATCCGTGACGATATGGAACAAATCAGCCTCCCGCCACAGGCGGAACGAACACGACCTCGTCTCCGTCGGTCAGGGGACGGTCCGGGTCCACGAATGTTCCGTTCACCGCATATCGGACGACGCCGACGGGTAGTCGGAACCCGTGTCGGTCGGCAAGGTCGCTGTAGAGCGCCCGGAGCGTGGCCGAATCCGTCGCCACGTTTTCGGAATCAAGGCCGCGCTGCTCGCGTAGGACGGCGAAGTATCGGACGACGACGTTCACCATCCCGGTCTCCACGGTAAGAGGAGGGCCGACGCCCGATCGCCCTTCCCGAGGCAGCTCTTGGGCGGCACTTCAAGAAGGGCTCCACATCCGACGAGCCCCGCAAGTGCGTGCGAACCCAGGGTCGGTGACGGGTCGACGGTCAGCCTCCCCGAAGCGTCGGACAAGACCACACTCGGAACGAATTCGGTCCTGTCTCCATGGTTGACAGCGTCGTTCGCCATGACGGCCGTCGTACGGGCGAGCGGACGGATCAAGGCGGGCCAGACGAAGAGCGCGAACGTCACCAGGGCCGACATCGGGTTTCCGGGCAGGCAGTAGGCCCGCTTCCCTCCCTCTCCGACGGCGTAGCTGAAGGGCTTGCCCGGTTTGATCGCGACGCGCTCGACTTCCCACTGGAAGCCTAATTCGGTCAGAGCGTCCCGGACATGATCGAAGAGTCCGACCGACAGGCCGCCGCAAGTGAGGACGATGTCATGGTGCTCGTACAGCCGTGAAAGGGCACGGACGACGGCCGACCGGTCGTCTCCGACGAGTTCGAGGGTCGTCGAGACCCCGGCGCACCGCAACGACGCTTGGAGCGCGAACGTGTTCGACTCGTAGACTTGACCGTCACGAGCTTCGCCACCAGGACTGAGGAGTTCGTCTCCGGTCGCCAGGACGGCTACCGACGGTAATCCCAGGACGTCGGCTTCCTGGTATCCCATACCCGCGAGCGACGACACGACGGGCGGCGTGACCACCGTTCCTCGTTCCAGGACCAAGTCTCCCGCTCTGAACTCTTTGCCTTTGGCCCGGATGTTCTTGCCAGGATGCAACGCGGTCTGAAGGACAATGTCGCCCTCGTCCGCGATCACGTCTTCTTGCATGACGACGGCGGCTGCCCCCTCTGGTACCGGTGCGCCCGTCATGGTCCGTAAGGCCGTACCGGGTGTCAACGATGAGGCAGGAACGTCGCCTGCTGCGATCGTCCCGACGACCCTGAGCCGGGCTTTGGAATCCAGGTCGGTCGCCGCAATGGCATATCCGTCAACGGCCGAATTCGTAAAGAATGGCAGATCAAACTTAGACTTAACATCCGATGCGAGCGTCCTTCCGATCAAGCGGTCGAGGAAGACGGTCTCTGGTGGAAGCTCGGGCCGGGTCGCCATGATCCGGTCCAGCGCCTCGAGATAGGACAGCATCAGTGGCCCTCGCCGGCCAGAATGCCGGCGGCGTGCAGCAAGTACGGGAACAGAGCGTCGACCGCGTCTCGGGCCGCGTTCACGGAGCCGGGAACGCAGACGACGACCGTCCGCCCGACGACCCCTGCACACGACCGGGACAGCATGGCGAACGGCATCCGCGCCTGACTGTACGACCGTAGAGCCTCCTCGACGCCGGGAAGCCGCCGGTCGAACAGCCCGTCGACAGCTTCGGGCGTCGTGTCCCGCGGACCGACGCCGGTGCCGCCGGACGTGAAAACGACGTCAAGGCCGGTCTGGCACCACCTTTCGACGGTCGAACGGACGAGTCCGGGCTCGTCGGGGACGACTCCGAACTCGACGACGTCGCCTCCGGCTTCCGTCAGCTTGTCGCGCAAGGTGGCCCCTGAGCGGTCTTCCATGCTTCCGCCGGAGACACGGTCCGAAACCACAAGTACGCCCGCCTTCCACCCTGGTTCGGGCTGAAAGCCCGACTTGCCGCCCTTCTTGTCGAGAAGGACGACCGACACGACCTCCATCTCGTCGTCGATCATCTTCAGGACGTCGTACAGGTTCAGTGCGGCGACCATGGCGCCCGCCATGGCTTCGATCTCGACCCCGGTCTTGTAGACCGTCGTCACCGAGACGTCGGCGGTGATCTCGGTATCGGTCATGGCGAATTCGACACCGACCCAATCGATCGGGACCGTATGGCAGTACGGGACCAGGCGCGGCGTGTCCTTGACCGCTTGCATCGCCGCGATGCGGGCGACAGGTCGAGGGTCACCTTTGGGGACGGTGCCGTCCAGGATCGCCCGGATGCTCGATGGAGACGCCTTGAGGACGGCCCTCGCCGTGGCCGTGCGGAGCGTATGGATTTTTGCGGAGACGTCCCTCATCCGCCGATCTGCACCATCGCCTTGTCGTCGAGTCCGACCAGCCGCTCCATCGGCGGGTGTCCGGCCCACTTCGTCGCCAAGGCCGCGTGGACGGTCAAGGCGAGGTCGTCGTCCGAGGCCCCTGCCCGCATCATGTCTCGAAGACTCGGACCGGCCTTTAAGAACAGGCATGTCTTGACCTGTCCTTCGGCCGTCAACCTGATCCGGTTGCATCCTCCGCAAAAATCGTCGGTGACCGAGGTGACGAACCCGACCGTCGCATGGGTCCCTTCCACCGTGAACTCCTTGGCAACGGCCGACGGCCCGACGGTGAGCGGCTTCAGGACGAACCGGCCCTGGATCCTTTCGAGCATTTCCTTGTACGTCAAGACCCCTCCTTTCTTCCACTCGTTACCTAGGAACGGCATGAATTCGATGAACCGGACGTGGACGTCGCTTTCGATCCCCCACGCGACAAAATCGGCGAGTTCGTCATCGTTCACGCCCTTCATGGCGACGACGTTGACCTTGAGCGGTTCGAACCCGGAGGAACGGGCGGCCCGTACACCCTGGAGGACGCGGTCGAGATCACCTCCGAGGGTGATCTCTGAGAACTTGTCGGGCTGCAGGGAATCCATGCTGACGTTCAGTCCGTCCAGCCCAGCCGAGCGGTAAGCCGAGGCCTTTTGGGCCAGGCTCGTCCCGTTCGTCGTCATGAGAAGGGTCTTGATTCCGGGAACGGCGCTCAGTGAGGCGATCAGTCCCTCCAGACCCTTGCGGACGGTGGGTTCTCCACCCGTCAATCGCACCTTGTCGACACCGATCCTTGCGAAGACGCCGACGAGGCGGACGATCTCTTCCAGGGTCAAAATCTCGTCCCTTGGTTTCCAGACCACACCTTCCGCAGGCATGCAGTACCGGCACCGGAAGTTACAGCGGTCGGTAAGGGAGACGCGCAGGTACGTGTGTCGACGGCCGAAGCGGTCGACGAGCGGCTCCCACGGGCCAACGGATGCGCCCATGGTTGCAGGATATCAAATGTCGCCGCTCGACCGTCGGCGCGTCGGGACGTGAGGCTAACATGAGGCATGCCCCCTAGCGTCGAAGGCCACTACGCGCGTCCCGGGCTGTACGAAGGGGTGTTGCAGGCGCTTAAGGGCACGGGCAAGACAATGGGGACGCTCTCGACCGAAGACACCGCCGCCTTCGACGAATACCACGTCGGGGGTCGAAGGGCGACGGCGAAACTGATCGCTTTATCCGGTTTTGCACCCGGAAGCACCGTCCTTGACGTAGGGTGCGGTCTCGGTGGCCCGGCCCGGCACCTCGCCGAGACCGCCGGTTGCCGGGTCGTCGGCCTTGACCTGACGTCCGACTTCTGCCGGGCCGCCCGGTTGGTCTCCTCATGGACCGGACTTGGACCGTCGACCTCGTTCGTCAGGGGGGACGCGCACCGCTTACCGTTCGCGACGTCTTGCTTCGACGGCTTGTGGTCGGAACACGTCACGATGAACGTACCGGACAGGTCGGCGATGGCCATGGAAGCGGCACGGGTCCTGAGGGCCGGAGCGACGCTATCGTTCTACGAAGTGTTCCGTTCAAGCCCGGGGCCTATCGACTTCCCTGTGCCTTGGGCCACGTCGCCGGACCAGAACGAGACGGGTCGGCTACCGGACTTTCTCCACGATCTAGAGCGGGCAGGATTCGAGGTCACGGACGTCCTAGACGAGACGCCCGATGCCGCTGCGTTCCTGGAGCGGGCCCGAGCACGCCAGACGTCGTCAGGGCCGTCAAGACCATCGGTCACCCTTGTCATGGGTGACGAAACGGAGGTCCGGCTTGAAAACGTCGCGGCTGCCGTCAGATCCGGCGCGATCGGGTTCTGGATGGGCCGGGCGGTCAAGCAAGGTCGGTAACGGCTCTGGCCCACGCATCGGTCGTGTCGGCGCTCAGGAAGTCCCGAGGGTCCAGATCGGCCATCCGGAGGTCGTCCTCGGTCAACACTTCCGCCCAGAGCGTGTCGATCCAGGACAGCACCCGACGTTGGCCTTCGGCCCGGACCGTAGCGATCATGGCGAACGCGTTCGTCCGATAGAGGGCGCACAGCGGCTGCATGTTCCCCTCGATGAACGGTACGACGGCCATGATCGAATCGTGGTGCTCGATCCTGTCCGCCAGTAGCGGGAGGATCGTCGCATCGAAGCGGGGCATGTCGCAAGAGCACACGAACACCGCGTCTTCACGGGGATGGAACGAGGCGAGCGCGGCTAACGGGCCTTGGAAAGGCTCCGCGTCCTGGAGTTTGAGGCAGCCCGGGACGTCGTGCGAACCCAAAACGGTGACCCGGGTCACATACGGGTTCAAAAGTCGGGCCGTCCGGTGGGCTGCAGGTTCTCCCCTGACGTCCATCCCGGCCTTGTCCGCACCCATCCGGCTGCTGCGGCCGCCCGTCATCAGCGCGGCTTCGATCTTCATGCCTGTCTCCGGCCCGTCTGTCGGTTCCAGAGAGCGATATCCTATTATCCAACGCCATGTCCCGACTGCCGCAACGATATTTGCAGTTTTTCCAGGACTTTCCTGCCGTCGGTTCCGCCTACAAAGATCTAGGCGACGCCGTCGCTACGGCGGGCCCCTTGGACAAGAAGACGGCCGAACTGGTGAAGATCGGCGTCGCCCTTGGCGCCCGGATGGAAGGGGCCGTCCACAGCCACGTCCGGAAGGCGCTAGAAGCCGGTGCCACGGCCGAAGAGATCCGGCACGCCGTCCTTCAGGCGACGACCACGATCGGTTTCCCGAACATGATGGCGGGATTGAGCTGGGTCGACGAGACGATCGCGAAAGCCCAAAGCTGACGGTGTGTCAGGAGTTCATCGCGGCGAGCTGGGCCTGTTGGCGTTGGAGCGTCGCGATCGCGGTCTCCATGGCCAGGAATTTCTGCTTCAACCGCTGCTCCCTTACGTCCAGCGTCGCTTGATAGCTGGCGATGCGGTCGTCGAGGTCGTCGATCTGCGACTGGATGGTCTTCGTCGTCGCCGTCAGCATGCCGTTGGCCGGGTCGTTGACCGTGCCGACGGCCTCCATCATGTAAGAGGAGAGTCCGCGGGAATAATCGACGGTCCCGATGATGCCGAGCGTCGTGCCCGTGTACTTGACCTGCAGGTCGGCCGAGGTCGCGTTCGTCTCCTTTCCGATCAAGTACTGGCCCGTGCCGACGGCCGCTTCATCGTTGATCTTGCCCTCGATGTCGAATCCCTCTTGACGGACGCCGCCCTCTGTCCCGATCCCTGTCGTGTCCGCGGCCGCGTCCAGATTGCTGGCCACGGTGAAGTCTGTCGCCGAGCCGTAGCGCAAGGCGGTCAGCACGAGCTTTCCGTTCCCGTCGACCGTAGCCTTCATGACGTTGCTCAGGGACGCGTTCGAATTGATCTGCGAAGCGACGTCGGCGAGACTGGCGCCGGTCGCCACATCGATCTCGACCTGGGCCGAAAACGCTTTGCCGGCGAACGTGAGTTTTTCGCCGCCACGGTTGGCCTGTGTCCCCGCGACGGACGCCGTGGTCGTCGAGAGCGTCGCCAAGCGCGTGACCTCCACTTTGAAGCCCGCCGCGCCCGGATCTTTCGTCCGATAGCTGCTCGAAACGAACGCCAATTGGGCCGTGTCCGTGGATCCCGACGAGACCATCAGCTTCGTGACCCCTTCGGGGTCGGACGAGAGGACGGTGTCGAAACGGCTCTCGTCGAACGTGAGCTTGCCGTCCGTGTCCAGACCGAAGCCGAGGTCGGCCAAGCTCTGCACGTCGCCGGACCCGATGACCTTGAAAACAGAATCCTGAACGGCCGAGACGGACCGGGTGGCGATCAGATCGCCGAAGAGCGGTCCTGACGAGTACGTGTCGGAGTCGAACGAACTGTACGTCTTGACGAAGTCGACGAGGCCGTTGAACGCCTCTTGGTACGACTTCATCAAGCTCTTGACTTTTGACGGGTCGCGCCCGACGACGATGTCGGTCTCGGCGTCCCCGTCCTTAAGCAGCGTGAACGTAAGGCCGGCAACGACGTCGGAAACCGTGTTCGACGAACTTGTTTTGGCGATCCCGTCGATCTCATAAGCGGCGTCCTGGGCCGCGGTCACCGGGCTGGAATAGGTGGACTGGAAGACGCCCAGCGCCGCCAAGATACCGTCCGGGTCGGTCGGCATCGCGGACAAGGTGCCTTTCACTTCGAGCTGTTTGACGGTCTTACCGTCGACCGTCGTCGAGACCACGGTCGCGGTGACGTTGGCATTGGCCGCGTTGATCTTGGACGCGATCGTCGAAAGGCTGTCGGACGCGAAGTCGACCGATACGGACTGACCGTTGATCGAAAAGCTACCGGCCCTGCTCGATCCGGTCAAAGAAGCTACGGTCGAGGTGTCGGACGAAAAGCGATACGTCCGGAACCCACCGGTCACGGCTTCGCGATAGGCCTTGTTCGTGCCCGTCAGTCCGAGCGAGGACAAGACGGTGCCGGAGACGTCCGCCGCCTGGATCGTATTCACCGTCCCGGTCTTGTCCGAGGTCAGCGAGAGATAGGACGATCCGGAACCTCCGATGACGGACGCCGTGACGCCCGAGCCTAGCCCGTTGATCTTGCCGGCGATCGTACTCAAAGTGTCGTCGGTGGCGATCGTGACGACCTTGCCGTTCACGACGATGTCGCCGGACAGGTTGAGCGCCGTATCGGACGCGGACTGTGGCCCGGAAATGACCTTGTGCGCCTTCGCTAGTTGGTTGACGACCAAATGGTAAGCCCCTTGCGCGGCCCCGCTTCCAATGCTGACGGAGGCCACCGACGAATCGCTGACCGAGGCGGTCAGCGGGCTCATCGACGCGGCGTTGTTCATCGCCGAGGCGGCGGCACTGATCGCGGCGATCTTCGAGCCCAACTGTCCGTACAGGTCCAGTTTGCCCGTGAACGAAGCCTGTTGGGACTGCATCCGCTGGATCGGGATGGACTCGATCTGCATCAACTGGCTGATGATCGTGGCCGAGTCGATGCCCGACCCGATCCCGGTGAACGAGATTCCGCTAACACTCATGCCAATGTCCTTTTCAGTGCCTTCTGTTCAAGGTTCGGTCGTCCGACACCGGTCCGTCCCGGTTATCGGACGGGTTCGGCTCACAAGATTCCGAGAAGTTCCTTCGCCTTCGTCACGTAGCCGACGATCTCGCCGCGGAGCTCGTCGAGCTGCTCGGGCGTCGCGTCGAGCCAAGCCATGGCGGCCGGGGACCATTCTCCGTGGGCCGGGCAGTTGGCGTCGCTTTCGGCCGTCAACCGGTCCGCGATGTGGACGGCGTACACTTTGGCCTTCGCTTCGTCATCGGTCACGGAGTCCGGAGTCTCGTGCCAACGGATCAGGTCGGACAGCACCATCGGGAAGTTCCACTTCTCGGAAAGGACTCCTCCGAGCTCGGCGTGGGTCGTCCCGAGGATCCGCTCTTCGGTCTCGATGAGCGGCTCGTTCAGACGGGCGGACTCCGTCATGACCTGCTGGTACGGTTGGTTGAACAAGGTGAAGAGGAAGAGCCGTCCGACGTCGTGGAGCAGACCGCCGATGAAGGCGAGGTCCACGTCTCGGCCTGTCAGGCCTTTACGCTTGGCCAAGACCTGGGCACAGGTCCCGGCCGCGAACGACTGTTCCCAGAACGACTTCTGGACGTCGAGGACGCGCGGGTTCGGCGAACTCAGGGCGTTGAGGACGCCGACGCTGAGGACGAGGTTCCGGACCTGGTGCATGCCCAGGATCGCGATCGCCTGACCGATGCCGCTGACCTGCCTCGGAAGGCCGAAGTAGGCCGAGTTGACGACCTTGAGCAGCTTCGTCGTGATGGCCGCGTCGGTCGAGAGCAAGCCTTCGACCTCGGTCGTGGTCACGGTCTCTTTGTCCGTCGCCTGAAGGACTTGGACGATGACGGTCGGCAACGCCGGAAGGTCGACCATCGCCTTCTCGATATAGCGCTGTAACAGAAAGTTCTCAGATCTCAGTGCCATGCAGGTTCCATCCGTTCTTTGGGGACGAGTCCGTTCACGTCCAGAATCAGAGCGACGCTTCCGTCGCCCAAAATCGTCGCTCCGCTGATCCCAGGCACGTCGCCGCAAAAGCGGCTCAGCGACTTGATCACGACTTCTTGGTCTCCTATGAGTTCTTCCACGACGAGCCCGAGCCTCTTTTCAGCGAGGCTGACGATCACGACGTGAAGGGACTGACCGTCTTTCGGGCCACGGCCTTTCTTCGAGGCTAAGGCGCGGTCGAGACGGACCAAGGGCATCGTCGATCCGCGGATCACGATGGCTTCGTCCTTGGAGACTTTCTTGACTTCTTTGGGCTCGAGGCGCATGGTCTCGACCACCGATCCGAGCGGTAGGACGTAGACGACTCCGCCGTCCCCGACCAACAAGCCGCGGATGATGGCGAGCGTCAACGGCAGCCTTAGGCTGAACTTCGTGCCCTTGCCCGGCACCGTGTCCAATTCGATGACCCCGCCCAACCTTTGGACGTTGGACCGGACGATGTCCATACCGACACCGCGCCCACTGACTTCGCTGACTTCTTGGGCGGTACTGACGCCGCTTGCAAAAATGAACTGGAGGCAGTCGCGGTCGCTCAGTCTCGAGGCGGCGTCGACCGTGGTCAGGCCGTTCTCGACCGCTTTGGCGCGGACCCGCTCCAGGTCGATGCCTTTACCGTCGTCCTCGATCTCGATGACGATGTGGTTTTCCTGGTGCCGGGCGCTCACGGTGACGACGCCTGTCGCGGACTTGCCTGCCGCGACGCGTTCGTCCGGCATTTCGAGCCCATGGTCGATGCTGTTCCGAATGATGTGGAGCAGCGGGTCTCCGATGGCTTCGATGACGCTCCGGTCGAGTTCGGTGTCGCCGCCGACGAGGTCGAGACGGACGTCTTTCCCGAGCTTCTTGGCCAGGTCGCGGACGACCCTGGGGAACCGGTTGAAGACCGTTTCGATCGGAAGCATCCGGGTCTTCATGATCTGGTCTTGAAGATCGCCGGTGATGCGTGCGATGTGGCTGACGGCCTCGACCAACGCTTCCACGTTCTCGTTCTGGCCGTTGTTCTGGAGTTCGCGGGCGACTTGGGCGATGCGCGTCCGGTCGATGACGAGCTCGCCGACAAGGTTCATGAGGGCGTCCAGCCGGGACACGTCGACGCGGACGGTCTGACCGGCCTCGCCTTTTTTGCCCGGGACGGGCGCCGCCGCCGTCGGGGACTCCACGGACTCGACCGCGACTTCGGCCGGCGTCTGAACGACCGCCGCGGCCTGTTCGGGCCTGGCCCACGGACCGACGGAGACCGAATCGATCTCCGAGATCTCGGCGAACTTGCCCGAGAGTTCGTCGACGTCGCCGTGGAACTGGAACACTAGTTCGAAATCGAGTTCGAAGTCCTCTTCCTCGAGCTTCTCGTGGTTGGGGACGGTGACCAAGACCTCGCCTTGTTCTTGGACCAAGTTGACGGCCATGAACGCGCGGACGTACTTCATCACGCATTCGGGCTTCAGTCGGAACCGGGCATGGTGGACGGCCTGTTGTTTGGCGGCTTCTTCGATCGACTCGTAGTCGGCCTCGGGGACGCCGCTCGCGTTCGCGGACGGCGGGGACTGGCCGGACGTGCCAGGGGCGAACCCTTGGAGCGTCGCGACGAGAGTGCTACAGTCGCACTCGTCACCGTTACCGGCAGCGATGTTCTCGAGAATGGTCCTCAGCGCGTCCTGACATTCGAGCAGGGCGTCGGCGATCGCCCGGTCGACGGACAGCTCCTTGTTGCGGAGCTTGTCGAGCAGGTTCTCCATCTCATGGGTCAGTTCCGCCAATCGGGAGAAGCCCATGGCGCGGCTGCTGCCCTTCAAGGTGTGCGCGGCGCGGAAGATGGCTTGAAGCCTCGTCTCGGTCGGATCGGCCTCGAGTTTCAGGGTCTCCTGTTCGAGGACCTCGAGCTGTTCCTCGGCCTCTTGCAGGAAGAGCCCGAGATACTGGGACATGTCGAGTTCGGCGCTCATCGTTTTCAGGCTGCGAGGGTCTCGTCCAGATCGAGGAGCATGATGAGTTCGCCCTCCCTTTTGGCGACGCCGAGGATGAACTCAGTGCGCGAGTCTTGGGCAAGGGTGGGCGCGTCGTCGATCGTCGACCTGTCCAGGCTGACGACTTCGGTCACGGCGTCGACGACGATGCCGACGTTGCCGTGCGAAGAATCGACGACGATGATGCGCGTGCTTTCGGCCTGGGCCGTGTCCGGTAGGTTCATCCGGACCCGGATGTCGACGACCGGGATGGTCTTGCCCCGAAGGTTCACGAGGCCCAAGATGTGCGGCTCGGTCCTCGGGACCGGCGTGATGTCGCGCATCCGGATGATCTCGTTCACCCGGAAAATGTCGATGCCGTAGTATTCGTCCCCCAGACGGAACACGACGGTCTGTAGTTCTCGTTGCGCCTCTTGATCGGCGGCTCGCAGCTCTTCCATCGAAAACCCTCTCTGTCCATGATCGGTCGGAAAGGCCGCGAACCTCACGTACGGGCCGGACTTGCCGTCAGGCCGTTTCCGGCCGGTACGAACCCTTCTCCTGCCCCGAACAGTCTATAATGCTGGTATGGCACGCTGGAGCCGAATTTTTCTCGCACTTTCCCTGTTTGCCGCATCCGTAGCCGCTTCGGCTCAGCGGACGATCACGGTGACATCTCCCGTCAAGAACGACTACCTGGGTAAGACGAACTCCCTGAAGTTCGCGATCACGGGCGCCCAGTTCAAGGTCACGTTGAAGGTCAAGGCGACCCTCGAAGCCGACCCGACCCAGACCTTTACGGTCGAGAAGGACTTTACGCCCGCGGCCGACAACAAGATCACGGACAGCGTCGCCTTGAACTTCGGCGACTTCACGGACCCCTCGGGGACGAACAAGTGGTCGATCAAAGTCACGCCGACCGAAAAGGACGGCGGCGGGAACGATCTGAGCGGCCAGTACAACACGGTGCCGCCCATCCAGGTCTTCGTGGACATCGTCGCACCGAAGTTCCTCAACGTCAACCCCATCAACAACCAGTACGTGAAGGGCAAAATCACGATCTCGGCGGGGATCCAAGAGACGCTGGTCGACCAGTGGAAGGTCCAGATGAACTCGGGCGACTTCGCGAACAACAGCGGTTCGACGAAGAACGTGAACGTGCAGTACGACACGAACCTGATCCAAAAAGACGGTCAGCAAACGATCGACATCAAGGTCGACGACAGGGCGAAGAACTCGGCGACCAAGCAGGTCAAGGTGACGCTCGACCGTAAGGCTCCGAGCGGCGAGGTCGTCACGCCCCGCCCGAACACGAGCCTGCCGCCGAACACGGACATCAGCGTGGTCTTGAACGTGCGCGACCAGTTCGCCGATTCGGTCTCCGTCAGCGGCGTCGACGTGAAGTACGTGACCCTTTCGAACCAGTTCCTGGGTCGTGTTTCGCGGAAATCGACCAACAACAGCGGTACGACCCTTGTTTGGACGGGTCGGATCCGATGGACGAGCTGGCTGCCCAAGGAATTCAAGATCGTCGTGACCTTGATCGACAAGGCGGGCAATCCCGGCCAGAAGCAAGAAGTCCGTGTCAAGATCGGGAATCGTTGACGGGGTTTCGGGCCGTCGTCTATCATCAAGAGTAGGCAGAACCTGAAAGGAGAATATTGGAGTTGACTGCAAGGAAGCGATCGTTCGTCGTCGTCGGGGCCGCACTGGCTTCGTCGTGCGCCTCCGCACAAGTGCCCGACCTGCTGAACGCCCTCGATGCGGGCGGTCGGGCGATGGGCGTGGGCGGTGCGACCCAGGCAACGGACAGCAACACCCTGTCGGGCTACTACAACCCGGCGGGCCTTGCCTTCATCACGGCTCCAACCATCGCGGCCGCTGTCCGCAACCTGCCCGAGTCCGATAACCGGATTTCGGGCAATTTCAACAATCCTGACTATTCGACGAGCCGGGGCATGGGCGCCCGCCGCCTGACCCACGTCGGTGCGGCCTTTCCGGTCAAGAACGGCGTCGTCGGCTTGTCGTACACGGTCGGAGGCTCGTTCAAGGACTTCCGCCTGGGCGACAACCTCGCTGACGGGGCCTTGACGGTCCGCAACTACCAAGAAGTCCTTCAGGCCCAGACGGACTTCTTCTCGCTCTCGTTCGGCGCCCGCAGGCAAGACCTCAACTGGGGCGTGGGGCTCGTGGTCGCGAACCAGTACATTTCGGACCAGGGCCGGTACGACCAGTTCGACGGTAACAACAACGTCGGATCGGTGACGATTTCGAACAGCGGGAACACGACCGGTATCGGCGCGATCGCCGGCGTCCAGTTCTCTCCGGGTCACGACGGTAAGAGCCAGGTCGGCATCAGCGTCCGCACGCCGATCCGCTTGAGCAAGAACACCCAGACCGACCCGTACTTGAACAAGCTGCCGGGGCGGGCTTCCATCGGGGTCGCGACGCGGACGGACCCGATGCGCGGCGGTAAGGACTTCCTCGTCTACGGTGCCCAACTCGACTGGTTCTTCGGTGCGGACAAGAACGGCACGCTCCAGCGCAAGGACGTCCTCTCGGGCGGTGCAGGGGTCGAATACAACCTTCATCGTTACAACGCCCGGATCCCGCTACGCCTCGGATATTCCTTCGTGCCGAAGGGAGGCGACGCCTTCATCGCACGGAACACCTTCACGTTCGGCATCGGGTATCGTCCGGAAAGCAGCAACCTGGCCGTCGACCTGAACTTCGGCCTGCCCTCTGGAGGAGGCGCGTACGACATGGGCTTGTCGGTCACGTACAGGGTTGGTAAGTGAAGGGATCAAGGATGAGACTGAACCGGATTGCCTTGCTGGTCGCAGTGTGCGCTTGTGCGCCGCTCGCGTTTTCCCAGGCGTGGAAAGACGCGTACGACAAAGGTCTGGCGGCCGCCAAGGCCGGAGACTGGGAAACCGCACGGGCCTCGTTCAAGGCGGCCGTCGCGGCCCGGCCGGAAGACCAGTCCGCAGCGACGATCCTCCCCGGTCCGGTGACGGAGCCGAACCGCTGGCGCGGAGGAGCTCCCTATTCCCCCAATTTCGGGGCGGCCTATGCGACCGTCAAAGCGGCCGTCGCCCTCAAAGAAGCCGATCGGGCTCCCCTCCTGCAGGAAGCCCAGTCGGGCTTTGAGACCTTGGTCGAGAAGGGTCAAGTGTCGCCCGCGACCGTGTACTGGCTCGGTCAGGTCTACACCCTCTTGAAACTTTCCGACAAGCAGAACGCCCTCGACGCGAAAGTCCAAGGCAACGCGATGTCGTGGTCGGTGGACGCCGAGATCATGACTCCGGAAGACGCGGGCATGGTCGGTTCGCTCTCTCCCATGAACCCCGACAAACGGGGCGGGACCCAGATCAGCAAGGGGTCGGGGCCGAAAGTGACCGTCTTCAGCAAGCCGACGGACAAGACCGGAACGGTCAGTATCCCGACCACGTCCTTGACGGGCAAAGTCCCGGTCTTGAGTACGAAGTTCGCCCTCCTTATCGGCAACACCCAGACGCAGATGTCGTCGGGCTCCGTCCCGTTCGCGGCTTCGGACGCACTGGCTGTCCGTGACGGTCTTACGAACAACGCCGGCTACGACGAGAAGAACGTCGACATGGTCTCGGAAGGCACCGCGTCCCAAATGCTCGCGGCGGCCAAGGCCCTTGCCGACCGGATCCCGAACGACGCCACCGTCATGATCTATTTCAGCGGGATCGGCGTGAACGTCGATGGAAAAGACTATTTCGCCGGGATCGACGCGGCGATGTCGACCGACACGAACAAAATGGTGTCCCAAGACGACCTGCTCCAACCCTTCCGGTCGAAAGGGGCCCGCGTGTTCCTGTTCTGCCAAGCGAACCGTCCGATCGAAAGCGGCCGGTTCTTCGGCATGGACTCTGGCTTGACGGGCATGCTCGCACGGACGCAAGCCACCAGTCCCGGAGGCAACGTGCTTTCGACCACGATCGATGGCAAATCGATCGGCCTCTACACGAAGGCGTTCGTCGACACGCTCGCCGAATTCAGGTCTAACAAGATTCCCGTCACCGAGTTTTCTTGGAGCGTTTTCCAGGCGATGCAGGGCGGATTCGGAGCCGCAGGCGGAACAGGCACAGGCCAAGTCCCGTCGATTCCGGCCGTCCAGTACATGCCTTTGAACGCTTCTTTTTGATTCCGTCGTCATAGGAAAGGAAATGGAGTCCAAGCGGACGCGCCCCGATGCGCCGCCGCTCGATCCTCGGGCGGTCGCCATCATGAAGAAGATGGCCGGCGACTTCGCCGATCGTTATGCCGAGGAGTTCCTTCTGGGCCATGTCCGGAAGTCCCTCGGAAGTGCGGCCGGAGACAAGAAGGCGACCGCCGACTGCCTTGAATCGCCTTACGAATCGCTGCTGGTCTTTTATTCGCACTACGCGTTCGCAAGGAGGGGGAAAGACCGGGACGACTTGTCCAAACTCGCTTCCGACGCCTTGCGCCGATTGGCCGCGTCGACCCCCTTCGAGGAAGTACTCGGTCAAGCGGACGGAACGGCGCTCTGGAGCGCGTTCGAGCAGGTCTGCGCCGACGCTCACAAGAAGAGCGGCGAGCAACAGAACCGCGGCCCGATCCAGGGCATGTTGGAACTGGCCCAAGAGATCCATCGACAGGATCCGGAGCTGTCGCTCGCGACCTGGATCGTGGACGGAGTCGAGGACGACGGTCGTCTCGAAGACCGGCACATGAGGATCGTCGACATCCGAGGCGTGGGGCCGAAGAGCGCGTCGACGTTCGTCCGCGACATGGTCTGGCTGTACGACGTCGAGGACGACATCGAGCCTGCGGACCGTATCTTCGTCCAGCCCGTCGACCGATGGCTCCGCCTGATGGTGAAGTTCGTCGTACCAGAGCCGGGCCTAGACGATCCCGCCGATTGGATCGTCGCGGGCAAGGTCTCCAAGTACACGCGCCGGGCCGGCGTCAGCGGGATCGGCTTCAACATGGGGACGACCTATTTCGGTCAGAAGATCGTTCAAAACCCGGCCAAGTTCGAAGGAGAGCTCCGCGAACTCCTCAAGGCGTCCGGCGAGGCCTAGCGGGACGCGAGCCGGGCGTAAGCCGTGCGAAGGCCGTCGATCGTCAGGTTCGGATACACCGACCCGATCTCCTCGCTCAAGCCCAAGAACGCGTCCGACAGGCCTCCGGTCGCGACAGCGCGCGCGTCCCCTGTCTCGAGCCGGATCTTACGGACGACGTTGTCGACGGCGCCGGCATAACCGTACATCGTCCCTGACCGTAAAGCGTCCACCGTGTCCGTCCCGACCGCGACACGCGGGGCGTCCAACGAAACGGAAGGCAACTTCGCCGCACGTGACGCCAGCGCTTCGAGCGAGACCGAAACGCCGGGCATGATGGCTCCGCCGGCGTAGCGGCCCTGGGCGTCCACGACGTCGAAGGTCGTGGCCGTCCCGAAGTCCACCACGATCACGGGCGTCCCGATCTGTTCGATCGCAGCCAGGGCGTTCGCGATGCGGTCAGCGCCGACGGCGTCGGCAGGGCGGTAGAGGACGTCGAGACCGACGTCGGCGCCGTTCTTCAGGAAGAGTGGCGTGCTCTGCAACCATTCTTCGCCGAAGCGTCGCCAATCGGCGTTGACGGACGGCACGACCGATCCGACGATGACGCCGTCGGCCTGGAACGGCAGGCCCTTGAGCGCACAGAGTTGGGCAAGGCTGGCCGCTGTCTGGTCCTCTGTGTCGCCCGATCGCGTCGAGAACCGCCAGACAGCTCTCCATTCGCCGTCCCAAAGTCCGACGACGGTCTGTGTGTTCCCGACGTCAATCGCCCAAAGCATGCGTGAGGTCCACCCGGCTGTAGATTTCTCCGCCCATGTCCGAGACCATCGCTCCGACGACCTTTTCAGCGACGGCGTCCCGCAGGTCTCGATCGTCGGCTTCGACCATCACCCGGATCATCGGTTGCGTTCCGCTTGGCCGAACGTTGAGGCGTCCACGCCCCTCAAGGGCGCTCTTCGCTTCGTCCAAGGCGGCCGAGACGGCCGGGCGGGCGTCCCAGCCGTCGCTCGCGGCGACGGAGACGTTGACGAGAACTTGGGGCCACGATTCGTAGTCGCCGAAGAAGTCGGAGGCGCGCCGTCCTTCGCGTTGAAGGACGCGGCAGACTTGAAGGGCGGTGACCAGACCGTCGCCCGTCGGAAGAAGGTCGGGGAAGATGATGTGGCCGCTCTGCTCTCCGCCGATCTTGCCTCCCTTGGCGCGGAGTACGGCGCTGACATATTTGTCTCCGACGTCGGCGCGCTCGAGCACGATGCCTTCGCTCTGCATGTGGCGTTCGAAGCCGCCGTTCGTCATGACCGTCCCGACGACGAGCGATGGATCGAGCTCGCCGTGGTGTCGCCAGTGGGCGCACCAAATGGCCATCGTCCTGTCGCCGTTGATCAAGCGGCCCTGATCGTCAGAAAAGACCGCTCGGTCGGCGTCTCCATCGAAAGCGACACCGATGTCACAGCCCGTTTCCTGGGTCAACCTTTGGACGGTCTCGGGTTTGGTCGCGCCACCTTCGGCGTTGATGTTCATCCCGTCGGGCCGTACTCCGACGGCAGTGACCGACGCACCTAGCTGCTTGAACACCTTAGGCGCCAGTTCGTAAGCCGCACCGTGCCCGCAGTCCATGGCGATTGAAAGTCCCTCAAGGCCTTCCGGCACCTGCGACGCCAGCCATTCCACGTATGCGCTCTTCAATCCGGACTCTGGTTCGAGCGTACCGACGGCGGCGCCCGTCGGCGGTTCTGCAACGACCAAGTCAAGGTTGTCTTCGATCCAGCGTTCGACGTCTTCGTCGACCTTGCGGCCCTCATGGCCGATGAGCTTGATGCCGTTGTCCGGAGCCGGATTGTGACTGGCCGAAATGACCGCGCCGAGGCCGAACTCGCCAAGCATCGCGGTACAGCAGACGCATCCGGTAGGGACGACGCCCATCGTGACGACGTCGACTCCGACCGAGCAAAAGCCGCTCGACAAGGCCGCGCCCAGCATGGGGCCGCTCCGTCGCGTGTCGCGGCCCAAAACGACCCGCTGTGGCAGGTCTTGGCCCCGGAGCCAGGTCCCCGCCGCCCTTCCGATCCGGAACGCCAGTTCCGGCCCGACCTTGACGTTCGCCGTCCCACGAACGCCGTCCGTCCCGAACAGTCTCTTGCTCACGGTTTCTTAGCCACCCTCACTTTGGCGGGTCGGACGACCCTTCCGTGGAGAGTGTAGCCTGCCTCGATCTCGTCCGTCACCGTGTCTTCCGGGTGCTCGTCGGTCGGTTGGGTGAGGAGAGCTTCATGGAACTCGGGATCGTACGGGATGCCGACGGAGGGGATCCGCTTGACCGCTCCGGACTCGAGGACTTGACGCAGCATGCGGTCGACGGCCTTGACGCCGTCCAGGAGCGCTTCGTAGCTAGAGCCCTTTTCGGCTGCCGCCAAAGACCTCTCGAAACTGTCCAGTACGGGTAAGAGCCGCTCGACGAGCGGTTGGGCCGCGAACTTCCTGTCTTCCTCGGCTTGCTGACGAAGGCGCCTTTGCACGTTTTGGGCTTCCGCCATGGCGCGGAGAAGCTGATCCTTGAGCCGGTCCCGTTCCGCGGCCAAGTCGGCAAGGGCTTGGTCTCGAGGATCGATGGAGGACGCGTCGGCGGCCGCCTTCTCAGAAGTCTCGGAAGAGGGTTCAGCCTGGGTTTCAGGCACAGTCGTTCCGTCCATAAGTCACGTGGGGTCGTTCCCTATTCTACAACGCCGACCCACAAGCGGCCGGCTCCTGGGGCCCACTACTTGTCGTACTTGCCTTTGCTCGACCGGGGCACGACCCGGGCAGGCGTCCCTTCGAGCGGGAACTCCTTTCGCAGGACGTTTTCGATGTACCGGACGTAAGAAAAGTGGACGAGTTCGGCGTCGTTGCAGAACAGGACGAACGTCGGGGGCTTTGTCTGAGGCTGTGTGCAGTAATAGACTTTGAGAGGTCGGCCTTTGCGAGTGAGAGGCTTGTCGAACACGGCGTCTTGGACGACACGGTTGAGGTGGCCCGTCGACACACGGAAGCACCAGTGTTCGACGGCCCTGTTGACCGCTTTCATGACGCCCTCCATACCTGCCGATTCCTTGGCGGACGCGAACATCACGATGGCGTATCCGACCTCTGGGACTTCGTCCTGGAGGACCCGTTTGAAGTCCTTCTTGACAGGCGTGTTCCGGCCCAAATCGCCGTGCGGGGGTTCCACAAGGTCCCACTTGTTGACGACGATGACGAGCGGTTTGCCCAGGTCGTGACTGGTCTTGGCGACCCGTTTGTCCCCGTCGGTCAGCCCTTCGTGCCCGTCGACGATAAGGACGGCGCAATCGGCGCGTTGGATCGCGGTCTCGGCCCGGTGGACCATGTAGTACTCGACGGATCCTTGGATCTTGCCTCGGCGACGGATGCCTGCCGTGTCGATCAGCCGCACTTTTTGACCCTTCCAGTCGATGACCGTGTCGACGGCGTCACGGGTCGTCCCGGGGATGTCGCTGACGATCACCCGTTGCTCTCCGGTCAAGGCGTTGACCATGGAGGACTTCCCTACGTTCGGCCTGCCGATGATCGCGAGTTTGAGTTCGTCGATCGGAAGGTCTTCGACGCCGCTCTTCGGGAAACCCTCGGAAATGCGGTCGAGGAGGTCGTTCACGCCCTTTCCATGGACTCCGCTCACGGCGAAGACCTCGTCGAAACCCAGCGCGTAGAACTCGTTGGCCCCTGTGGCGCGGTCGGGATTGTCGGCCTTGGTCGCGACGACGTAGACGGGCTGCCGTACCCCTCGAAGACGGGAGGCGAGGTCGAAGTCCGACGGGTTGAGCCCCTCGTCCGCGTCGACCATGAAGAGGATCACGTCGGCCTCGGCGAGCGCGACCTCGGCTTGGACCCGGATCTGCTCGATGAGCGGATCGTCGTCCCCGAAAAGGATGCCGCCCGTATCGACGAGCTTCATCCTTCGGCCGTTGTGGTCGAATTCGGCGTACAGCCGGTCGCGGGTCACACCGGGTTGGTCCTCGACGACGGCGATGCGCTTCCCGGCGATCCGGTTGAACAGCGTGCTCTTCCCTACGTTCGGCCTTCCGACGATGACGATGGTGGGAGTCCTGAAGGCCATGGGGCCCAGGGTACCTAGGAGAGCCCGCCCACCCCTGCGAGAGGACACATCCCTCACCTTTCCGTGGGTGTAAATTGTCGGTTCATGCGCGGACTGCTCCTTGTGACGACCTTACTTCCCGTCTGCGCTTGGAGCCAATCGTCCGATGCTCCCGCTTGGAACTTTCGCATCGGGCCTTCGTTCGGTCAGACGACGATCGGCTCCGAAGACACGCGCCGGGGGACCGTCTGGTCGCTCGGGTTCTCGAGGCCGGAGAAGCGGCTGGCCTTTCGAGGCACGTCGGCCGACCTCTTGATCGAGGGCTACTATTTCTTCAACCGGGGCGGCGGGTTCGAGGACATTCCGGTCAACACCATGCACTCGTACGGCGCCATGGCGACGGCCCAATACCGGGTCAAGGAAGTCCGGGGCACGACAGTCCACTTCGACCTCTCCTGGGGCCTCGTCTACAACAGCATCACGACGCGCGACCTGGATTCCAGGCTCAATTCGACTCCGGCCATCGGGATCGGGGTCCGTCGAGGGCGAGCCGACTTCACCGTCCGCTTTTTCCACATGTCGAACGGCGGGACGAGCGGCAACAACCAGGGCTCGAACAACATCCAGTACCTCTTTTCCTGGCGGATCTGACCGCCGACCGGCCCTCTTCTCATGTCGATCGCGTTCGAAGTCATCGCCCGGTGCCCGCACACCCGTGCGCGCCGGGGCCGGTTGCACACGCCGCACGGCACCGTCGAAACCCCTTGTTTCATGCCCGTCGGCACGCAGGCGACGGTCAAAGGTGTCGGTTCGGAAGACCTTGAAGCATTGGGCTTCGGCCTGGTCTTGAGCAATACGTACCACCTGTCCTTGAGGCCTGGACCGGACTTGATCGAGAAGCTCGGCGGACTCCACGGATTGATGAGCTGGAAGGGGGCGATCCTGACGGACTCAGGAGGTTTCCAGGTGATGTCGTTGTCCCACCGACGGAAGCTGACCGACGAGGGGGTCCGGTTCCAGTCGCACATCGACGGTTCGGAACTGTTCCTGACGCCCGAAACGTGCATCGAGACACAGGCTAGGTTCGGCGTCGACGTGAGCATGATGCTCGACGAGTGCCCGCCCTATCCGTGCACGCGTCAGGAGGCGGAGGCGGCGATGCGCCGGACCCACCTTTGGGCGCCTCGCAACCTGGACGCCCGGTCGGAAGGGCAGGCCGTCTTCGGGATCGTTCAAGGCGGGGTCCACGCCGACCTCCGTGTGGAGTCGGCAAAGAATCTGACCGCCTTGCCCTTCGACGGATACGCGATCGGTGGCGTCAGCGTCGGCGAGCCGACCGAGATGCAGCGGCCCGTCGTCTCGATGACCGCGCCGCTCTTGCCCGAGGACAAACCGCGGTACTTGATGGGTGTCGGTCATCCGCAGGACATCCTGCATGCCGTCGCTGCGGGCGTGGACATGTTCGACTGCGTCCTCCCGACCCGCATGGCGCGGCACCACACGCTGTACACGCTTCAAGGCCGCGCCAACGTCCGCAACGCAAAGTGGGCCGACCATAACGGCCCCTTTGATCCGGAATCGGTCTTCCCGCCGACAGAACGCTATTCGGCGGCGTACCTCCGGCACCTGTTCGTCGCAGGAGAAGCGCTCGGCGCCCGTTTGGCCACGCTGCACAACCTGGCCTTCTATGCCCGGCTCATGGGAGAGGTCCGCGAGGCGGTGGCCACGGGAGGTTGGGAGTCCCTGAGTGCGCGTTACGCGCGTGCCTAAGGGACCATGAAGCGATCGGTGGCGACCCGGTCGTCGACGAACGAGACGCCTTCCGCTTCGAGCTTCCGCCGCTGGTCGAGGGCGAAAGTCGGGCCCCGGCCGCCGATCAGCAGGTCGCCTTTCTTACCGACGACGCGCCACCAAGGGACGTCGGGCGGACAGTTCGTCATCCACTTGCCGACCAAGACGCCGCTGACGGGACGGGACAAGGCCCTGCCGACGTCGCCATAAGCCGCGACGGATCCCGGCGGGATCGTCGCGACGATCTGCCAGAGTTCGTCAAGGACGCTCAATTGAGTTCCGTTTCCCAGGCTTGGCGAAGACGGTCAAAGGTGACGGACTTGACGTGAAGGTCTCCGAACAGGGTCACGTACCGGAAGCCTCGCAGCTTGCCCGGATAGAAGATGTCGTTCTGCGTCACCCGTCCGCCGTCGCCGTGCCAATGTCCGGCCGCGTCGAACAAGACGTTGATGTCGGCCGGCAGGTTGAACCCTGTGCCCGAAAAGAGCCGGAAAGCGATCTCTGTCCGGAAGAAATAGCTTGATCCGTACGTCCCGTAAAGGGTCGGTACAGTCTTGAACTCGATGTTCGGTTGGTCGTCGATCACGTCCGTCCCGTCGTCGGACGGGCAACGGAAGAGTTCCTTGCTCTTGATGTAAGGCTGGAGGGCCTCGGAAAGGAGCGGCATGTTCGGGATTTGGGCTTGGAACTCCGGTTCATGGGCCCAGATCTCCGGCCGGTATTTGTCCACTGCGTCGACGGCGTACGGGAAGACGTCGTCGTGGTCGGACATGTAAAGTCCGATCCCCGCCCCGATCTGCTTGAGGTTGCTCACGCAGTTGGCCTGCTTCGCCGTGGCCTTTGCCCTTGCGAAGACCGGGAAGATCAAGGCGGCCAAGATCGCGATGATCGCGATCACGACCAGCAACTCGATCAACGTAAAGGCTCTCCGACCGTTCACTTTCCCCATGATACGCTGGACGCGGCCGGTTCGTTCCTGGGCTCTTCTGGACGTCAAGGGCCGAACGGCCCGTAAAACCCTGGGCCAGAACGCAGGGGGACCGGTCGTGGTTAAGGTACTTTGTAGGATCGTTTTCATGGCCGTCGACGAACAAAAGCCTTTGTGGAAGAGGCTGATAGCAAGGGTTCTTTGGGTGTCCTTCGCATTCGTCTGCCTCGCAGGAGGCACGGTCGTCGGCTTGGTGAACCAGAGCAAGGTCGGAAAGGAGTTGGTCGAGCAGACGGCCAAGAACGTCCCGCCGCAAGAGGTCTTCAAGCGGGATTCGGTGACCCTGCTCGTCCTCGGATGCGACGAAGACCGGTATTACGCAGGCGTGGCCGGCCGCAGAGACACGCCGGGCGGCATCACGCGGCACGCTTCGCGCAGCGACATGATGCTCGTCACGAAGCTGGACTTTGCGAACAAGCGGATCACAGGTCTCTCCATCCCTCGCGACATGTTGTGGCAGCTTCCTGGTTATCGGAAGCAGAAGATCAACGGTTTTCACGCGATCGGCTACACGAAAGGCGGCCCCGAAATGGGCAAGGACTACGCCAAGAAGGCGACCGAAGGCGTTGTCGGACTCAAAATCGACCGCGTCGTCGTGCTGGACTTCCGAGCGTTCGCCAAGATGGTCGACCTTTTGGGCGGGGTCGAAGTGTACGTCCCGAAGAACATGGATTACGACGACTTCGCGGGCGGCCTCCACATCCATTTGAAGCAGGGACGCCAGATTTTGAGCGGAGAGGACGCCATCGGGTTCGTCCGGTTCCGTCACTCCGACAGTGACTTCCAGCGTCAGGCCCGCCAGAAAGACCTGATGATGGCGATGAAGGACCGGGCCTTGGCGAAATGGCAGGTCGCCCCTCAGATCATGGACGAGAGCTACGAACTCCTGGGTCGGTCGCTGCTCCCCCGAGAGATCGCGTCCCTCGCCCTTTTTGCTAGGAAAGTGGGGGCGGACAACGTCAAAATGGACATGGTCCCCGTCATCGAACGGAGGGGGAGAAGCGCGCTGGAACTGGACGAAGACAAGTTGGACGAAAAGCTCGAAGAGCTGCACATGACGCCGGATCCGGCGGACCGGGTCACCGCCGTCCGATGATCTTCCTGGCGACGCAGTCCGCCGAAGAAGACCGGGAAGAACGGCGCCTACGGGGCCGCTACACGTCGAAGAAAGACCTGTTCTGGATCCTTGTCGTCGTGACCGTCACGGTCGTCGTCGCAGCCTCGATGATCAAAGCCCAGGGTCCGAACCGCGACAAGACCATTTGCAGGCGCAACCTGAAGCACATCGCCGACGCCCTGCTAAGCTACTCCGTTCAGGAGAGCGACGTGTTGCCGCCCGCCTACTACATGGACAGCGACGGCGGCCCTGTGATCCAGGCGGAAACCGGCGCGCCCGTCACGTGGATGTCCTTGATCGAGCCGCACTTGAACAGCCGGGCGGACTTCGTCTGCCCGAGCGCCAAGCCCGAAGAACGGTCTCCCAACTTTTCGTTCCAAAAAGGGGTCGGCACCTTCCCTGGCACCTACGGGATGTACCGTGGCCTTTCGTGCGTCCCGATCAATCGGATCCCGAACAGCGGGTCCAGCGTGCTCGTCGCGGAGACGGCCGAAAGCGGCGCGAACGGGAGCTACGATCCGGAACCGTTCGCAAAGGACCGCCCCGACGGATTCCTGATCGGCTGGGACAACGGCAATCTCGACTTCGACTTGTCTACGAAGTCCGTGACGCGGCTGGCGTTCGGGAACTCGGCCTCGGGCTATCGCGAGGGCTCGTCGACGACCCGTCACCCCGAAGAGATCTTCGGGATCACGGTCGAAAAGGGGCTGGTGTCGTTGACTCCGGCCGGGGCGGCCGTCCAACAAGACGCGCCCCGGCTGAAGGGCCGGTGGTGGGCCGACCCGAACCTCTACAAACCTTGACGGGTCAAGCGAACTTCTTAAAGTTCTCGTCGAACATCGCCTTCAACTGGTTCGCCTTGGCGTCGTAAGCGTCCTTGTCCGCCCAAGTAGACCTTGGATCGAGGACTTCGGACGGCACTCCGGGGCACGACCCAGGGATCTCGAGGCCGAAGACGGGCTCGGTCTTCCAATCAAGGAGCCGGCCCTGGAAGGCGGCTTCGATCATGGCCCGCGTATAGGCCAGCTTCATCCTGTTGCCGACCCCGTAAGGGCCGCCGGTCCATCCCGTGTTGACGAGCCAGACGTGACTGCCATGGCGCTCGATCTTTTCGCCGAGGAGCTTGGCATAAGCGCTCGGATGGAGCGGAAGGAACGGCGCGCCGAAGCAGGTGCTGAACGTGGTCTGTGGCTCCGTCACGCCGGCTTCGGTCCCGGCGACCTTGGCCGTGTAGCCGTTCAGGAAGTGGTACATGGCCTGTTCCTTCGTCAGGCGGCTGATGGGCGGCAAGACGCCGTATGCGTCGCAGGTCAGGAAGCAGATGTTCTGCGGGTGCCCGCCGACGCTCGGAATCACAGCACCCTCGATGTAGTCGACCGGATAGGCGCAACGCGTGTTCTCGGTCAGGCTCGTGTCGTCGTAATCGGGCGTTCGCGCCGCGTCGAGCACCACGTTCTCCAAAACGCTCCCATACCGGATGGCGTCCCAGATCTGCGGCTCGCCTTCCCGGGTCAGCTTGATGCACTTAGCGTAGCAGCCGCCTTCGACGTTGAACACGCCCGAGTCGGTCCAGCCGTGCTCGTCGTCGCCGATCAGACGGCGGTTCGGATCGGCCGAAAGCGTCGTCTTGCCCGTACCGCTCAGTCCGAAGAACAGGGCGGTGTCCCCGTCCGTGCCGATGTTGGCGCTGCAGTGCATGCTCATGACGCCCTTGAGCGGCAGGAGGTAGTTCATGATCGTGAACACGCTCTTCTTCATTTCGCCCGCGTACTGCGTGCCGAAGATCAAGACGGTCTTGTCGGTGAAGCTCAAGGCGATGACGGCGTCCCGGCCGTCCCGCTCCCACGTTTCCCGGCACAAGTCGACGACCGTCCATTCCGGCTGGAACGCCTGGAGTTCGGCTTCGGTCGGCCGGATCAGAAGCGAGCGGACGAACAGCGCATGGTAGGCGTTCTCGACGATAAACCGGACGGAGATGCGATGGGCCGGGTCGGCACCGCCGAACGTATCGACGACGTAGAGCCTCTTCGACGGGAGCGCCTTGGCCGCTTTGTCGGCCAGCATCGCAAACGTCTCCGCCGACATCGCGGCATTGTTGTCCCACCAGACCTTGTCCTCGGTTTCGGCGTCACGGACGGTATGTTTGTCCTTCGGCGTCCGGCCTGTGTACTTGCCGGTATGCGCGACGAGGGCACCGTTCGAGGCGAGGACCCCCTCGCCGTTGCGGACCGCGTGCTCGATCAATTCGGGCACGGAGAGGTTCCTATAGACCTCCTTTGCGGACGACGGGTCGATGTTGACGAATTCGGCGCTTGCGGTACTCATCGTTGAATCCTCAGGCGATTCGGGATGGTCCAGTTTACCGATCACTTATCCGTCGCTGTGGGTCAGTCTTCGAGTCCGGCCGACCATCCGGTAACCTTACGGTGCCATGAAGTTAAGCTACGTCAAACTGACCGAACAGGAGCTCCACGCGGCTCTTGAAACGCTCCCTTCATGGACGGTCTCCGACGGTCGGCTCCAGCGCGAGTTCACGTTCTCCAACTACAAAGAGGGCGTCGTCTTCGCGTCGGCCGTCGGTTGGGAGGCGGACCGTCTGAACCACCACCCGGACATGACGGTCTCCTATGGAAAGGTCACCGTCTCGACCGTCACCCACGACTCGGACGGTCTCACGCCTTACGACGTCGAACTCGCCCGGTTGGTCGACAGTCTCGTGTGAACGCCGAGACCGTCCCCTTCCCGGAGGTCCGACCGGACCAGGCGCGAGCGTTTTCGCACAAGCACGGTCTCGTCGGAGAGTGGCACAGGATCGCGTCCCGGGGCATCGTCCACTCGGTCTATAGGGTCGGAGACGCTGTCGTCAAGATCCCCCGAGACCACCCGGAATGGGTCTGCGACACGTTGACGGAGGCCGTCGCGGTTCCCGCCGTCGTCGCCGCCGGAGTGCCGACGCCGAAACTGATCGCGTTCGACGCGTCGCGGGAAGACTTCCCTGTCCCGGTCTTGATCCTCGAGCTCGCCCACGGGTCGCCTGTCGACCCGTCCGACCCCGTGCGTCCTGACGTCGACCTCCTCGGACAGCGGTTAGCCCAGGTCCATACGCTCGTTCGGCACGTCCCCGATCCGAACGGCTGGCTTGACGGACCAGGGGACGAGCATTTCGAAGACCGGTTCGAACAAGCGGTCAGTCTCTTGCTCCTCACCCCGTCTGAACGCGCATTCCTGGACTCGGTACGTCCACATATTGCGGCACCGTCACAGGCGTGCTCCGAAGTGTTCCTTCACAACGACGTCCATGAGAACAACCTTCTCTGGACGGCGCACGGATCGCTGACGTTGATCGACTGGGGCGATGCGGCGTGGGGCGACCCTGCCTCCGAGTTTACGCGCATACCGACTGAATGGCTGGAAGAGACCGTCGCGTCCTATGAGCGCCTGGTTTCGACCGATGTCGCGTTCCGTCGAAGGGTCGTCCGCTGTCAGTTGGACAACATCTTGTCGAACATCGTCCGGGGCAGTCGTTGGGCCGCGGAATCCCAGGTGAGGTTGCATCGCCTGTCGGAGGTGTGCGGCGACTTCTTAGGTGCCCCTGTCTCCAGGATCACGGCATAATCCATCCGGATGGGAAACACGTTCGGCCGACTGTTCCGCGTCACGACGTTCGGGGAAAGCCACGGGCCCGCCGTCGGATGCGTCCTCGACGGGTGCCCCTCCCGGCTGTCGGTCACGGTCGACGACGTCCAACGCGACCTGGACCGGAGACGCCCTGGCCAGTCGAAACTGACGACCCAACGGAAAGAAGGCGACCGGGTCGAAATCTTGAGCGGGCTGTGCGACGGACAGACGTTAGGAACGCCGATCGCCATGCTCGTCCGGAACGAAGACGCCCGTTCGCGCGACTATGACGAACTGTCTGAAAAGTACAGACCTAGCCATGCAGATTATACATATCAACAGAAGTACGGAATCCGCGCGTGGCAAGGCGGCGGCCGGTCCTCGGCGCGGGAGACCGTCGGAAGGGTCGCTGCCGGCACGTTTGCGAAGAAGCTCCTCGTCCACTTGAACGAGGTCGAAGTCGTGGCGTGGGTCGATCGCGTTGCCGACATCGGCTCCGAGGTCGACTCCGGAACGGTCTCCGTGACGGACGTCGACGCCGTCCCTGTCCGCTGTCCGGACAAAGTTGCGGCCGAAAAGATGACGGAGAGGATCGAGTCCGTTCGGAAGGAAGGCGATTCGGTCGGTGGCGTCGTGGCCTGCGTCGTGCGCAACGTCCCGACAGGCTGGGGCGTTCCGGTCTTCGACAGGCTCGAAGCCGATCTGGCGAAAGCGCTCCTGTCCCTTCCGGCGAGCAAGGGATTCGAAATCGGTTCGGGCTTCGCAGGCACGGCCCTTCGCGGCTCCGAACATAACGATGCGTTCAGAGCGGACGATGCCGGCCGAGTGTCGACTCCGACGAACCGGAGCGGCGGCGTGCAAGGGGGGATCAGCAACGGCATGCCAATCCTCTTGCGGGTCGCGTTCAAGCCCGTCGCGACGATCATGCGCGAGCAGGACACGGTGACTGTGGCTCACGAGAACACGACGATCACGGGCCGGGGCCGACACGACGCCTGCGTCCTTCCACGGGCCGTACCGATGGTCGAAGCGATGGTCGCGCTGGTTTTGGCGGACCACGCCCTGCTTCATCGGTCAAGCCGGCTCGACTAGGGCCGGCAATCTTGCCTGTAACTGAGGCAAGTCACCGTTCCTTGGGCTCCTTTTTCGTAAACTGGAGCCAGGGCGCGCTAGACGCCCGTTAAGGATCGATTCAGATGAAAAGCATTCACCTCCTGGCAGCCCTGGCCCTTGTGGTTCCGGCCGTCGCTCAGACCCAGAAGATCCGGCACTTACCGGACGAACCGCTCGAACAAGGGGACATGCCGCCCGCGCCGAAGGTCTTGCAGTTCACGTCTCCACAGATGGTCGCCGTCCAAGGCGGCTTTACTTCGGTCCAGATCAATGTCGACGGGAACGGGAACAACGTTCTGGGGGACGCTGCGAACGAACCGTCGATGACGATGCATCCGAGCGACCGGAACAAAATGGCGGTCGGCTGGCGGCAGTTCAACAGCATCTCGAGCAACTTCAGGCAGGGCGGTAACGGGTACACGGTCGACGGGGGCGCGCACTGGACGGTGAACCCGCTCCTCGAGAACAACGTCTTCCGGAGCGATCCCGTCCTGGTCACGACGGCGGAAGGTGTCTTCCACTACAACAGCCTCCTGGAGACCTTCTTCACGACCGAGTTCCGGTCCAACGACTTTGGCGACAATTGGACGAAGCTGGGTCCCGCCACGGGCGGCGACAAGCAGTGGTTGACGATCGACCAGACCAACAGCACCGGGAAGGGGTTCGTCTACCAGTATTGGAGCACGGCCGGAAACAACTATGGCGGTCGGCAGTTCAGCCGGAGCACGGACGGAGGAACGACGTGGATGAACCCGATCAACATCCCGAACCAGCCGATTTGGGGGACGTTGGACGTGGCGCCGAACGGAGACCTCTATCTGTGCGGCGTCGACCAGGGGACGCCCTCGTTCTGGTTCGTCCGGTCGCAGAACGCGAAGAACGGATCGGCGACCCCGACGTTCAACCTGACCAAAAACGTCAGCCTCGGCGGCGACATGATCTTCGGCTCGGTCGTCAATCCGGGCGGCCTATCGGGACAGTGCTGGATCGCCGTGGACCGGAGCGGCGGGGCGACGAACGGCTTCATCTACATGCTGTGCTCGGTGGTCCGAAACGGCTCGAACCCGTGCGACGTGATGTTCATCCGGAGCACCGACGGTGGCAACACTTGGAGCACGCCGAAGAGGATCAACGACGATCCCCAGAACCAATCTCGGCACCATTGGTTCGGCACTCTGTCCGTCGCACCGAACGGCCGGATCGACGTGTGCTGGCTCGACTCGCGCAACGATCCCACGAACGCCACGTCCCAACTCTACTATTGTTCGTCGACGGACGGCGGAACGACGTTCGCTCCCAACGTCCAGGTGTCCCCTGCCTTCAACTCCACGATCGGTTGGCCTCAACAGGACAAGATCGGGGACTACATGGCGATGACGTCGGACCTGGGCGGGGCGAACATCGTCTATCCGGCGACCTTCAACGGCGAGCAGGACATCTACTTCGTGCGCATTCCGAACGGGCCGCAAGAGGTCCAGCCCAACGCGTTCACGTATGTTCGGGGGACGAAGGTTTCCGGCCAACTGAGCGACCTGTTCACGGTCGATGCGAACTACTTGGTCGGCCGGACGTTCGTCACGGCGAACGCGACCGAAGCCCCAGTCCAACTCGCGGTCACGGCTCTGTCGCCGAACCAGGCTCCGAGCGACCTGAGCGTCAAAGTGGTCGCAAAGGCGAACAGCGGAAACGTCCAGCAGGAAGTCACGCTGTTCAACTTCCAGACCCAGGCCTATGAATCCCTTGATACGCGGAACCTCGACACCGGTGACGTCACCGTGTCGGTCGGCACGTCTGGCGACCGATCGCGGTACGTCGATCCATCAACGGGGACGATGCGGGTCAAGTTGAACTACAAAGCGGTCGGCCCGCTTCCTTCGGCCCTGACCGTATCGGACAATCAGGTTCTTTGGACCGTGACCCCGTAGGGGAACGTGGCCGCCCGTCGGAAACCCCGGCGGGCGGCTCAAGCCCCGAGGCCGAGCGCGACGATCGCGCAATAGGCGCCGAGGACGCCTTCGACGAGCGAGGCGTCCAGATCGGACACTCGAAGGGTGGTGCCTGCGGCGACATTGGTCTCTTCGCCAAGGGCAGACTCCGAACCCCACGATAGGGTTCCCGCTTTCGCGACAAGACGTCCGCCGCGCGGGAACAGCTCACGGCCGACAATATGGGCGGCGCCGAGGAACGCCCGCTGATCGGTGGACGCTTCTGCGACGTGCAAGAGGGACCGGAGCCGCTCCGAAGCGGCCGAGGCTTTCGATGCGGCCCGGGACAGGCGGGTCGCCTCGTCCTCCAAGTTCCGGATCCCAGATTCCGCGGAACGGTAGGTGCGAGGGTCGCGTGCCCGGTACAGCACGGCGTCGCTCGTCCTTCCTTCTTCACGGAGCAGGGGGCCCGCCTCGGCGGGGTCGAACCGCTCGCCGAGTAGCTTTTCCGGATCGCCACCGACAAGGGCCAGGGCCGTCCGGTCAAAAAGGATCGCCTCACCCCGTTGGTTCAGGATGAAGCGACCCTTCGTGTCTTGGTCCAGGAACGCTTCTGGCGACGATTCCGGCCCGAGCAGCGTCCCGTCCAACTCTAGGGCTCCACGAAGACGTGGAACGACTTTTTGACGTCCTTGACTTGGACGACGATGTCGCCAGATCCGGTCCTCGTCGGTGTCAGTTTGTCGTCCGTGCTCAACCTTCCGAACCCGCCGCTCAAGTAGACCGTGGGTCGAAGGTTGCGGGTGTTCGGGCCAAGGATCTTGATGTTCAAATCGTATTGCTGGCCGATTTTGAAGACTTGTCCGTCCCTGATGCTCGAGATGAACAAGACGTCCCGGCTCGATACGGAGACGGGCAAGGGCCGGATGTTGAACTGGTAGTTCTGTTCCGAACCGGCGTCGAATTCGATCGTCGTTTTCGAGTAACCCTTACCGCTCGGGTAGACGGTCACTTTGGTCTTGCCTTCAGGCATGGGCGAGGAGAAAACGGTCTGGTCGTTGGTGACGATCTCGGACTTGTGCCCGTCGGAATATTCGACAAGGACGTTGCTCTCGCCACCGTCAAGGCCTTGGGCCTTTCCGATCGGGATGTTGCCTTCGCCTTTAGGCAGGTGTTGGAATTCGGCGACTTGTGATCCGCCGCAGCCCGCAAGTGCGGCGACCGCGACGAGGAATGTCAGATTGAGTGCTTGGAAACGAGTCATTTTTCCCTCCGAGGGGACGTTTTTGCAGAATCTCCGCCAAGGTCGGACACCAGGAACCGTTTCCAGTCCTTGTCATCGGCATGTGCCGACGAAGTCCGACTCCCTGTCGGTTGACCATAGGTCGAAATAGTGCTTGAAAGTGCGGTCAGGGGGTCTCCGGAGAGGCCCGAAAGATAGGACATGAGCCGTTCCGCGTCGGGCGAGAGCCCTTCACGGTCCGACATGGACAGAGCGGCTTGGAAGGCTTGGTCGGCCTCCTCACGACGGTCTGTAACGAGAGAAAGTCTACCAAGGGCTTCCAGGTAGAGCACGTGCGGCCGACCCGATCCGAGGACTTCGACCCAGGATTCGACGTTTGCGAGTGCGGTCCGGGAGTCCGAAGTCCGTCCGAGAGCCGTCAGCGCCATCGACTCGAAGACGCCTCCGGTCAATTGTGCGGCCACATAGCGATGGGCGGAACCGTGGGAGCGCGCGAGCATTCCCCATTCCAGTGCCGCGGCAAAGTCGCCCCGCTTCAGGGCGAACTCGGCTTCCAGGAGCAACCCGAAGGACTCGCTCCTGCGGTACTGGCCCCGAACAGCCCGAGAATACGCGTCGGCGAGCAGTCCCCGAGCGCGATCGTCGTCGCCGAAGGCAGCCAGCAGCCCCGCGCGGGCCAACTCTGTCAGCGTCGAGCGGGCCTCGTCTTGCAGCGTGAAGGTGACGTCTTTGGCGCGCAGGACCATCAACGTGGCCTGATCGAGCTTGCCCAGACAGGTCAGCGCGATCGCGCACTGGACCATCATTTCGGCAGCCTGGTCGGGGAGGCCGGCGGAGAACGCCGCGTCGAGCGCGGACTCGCTTTGGGACAGGCCCGTCTTCCAGCGTCCCCGGGCGCACACGATGCTCGCGTAGTTGGCCCGGACGTAGGCCATGGCGGGTTCGCTCAGCCGCGGATCGTCGAGGAGGCCGTTCAACCGGTCTTGCGCGGCGTCGAAGTCCCCGATGCGTTCGGAGAGGGCGGCGAGCGAAATGTCGCCCTTCCACTTCTGATCTTCGGGCAGGGCCTCTCGGCTCGTCTCGAAGCACTCCTTCGCCTTGTCCAAGTGGCCGACGCTGATGTAGCAGAAGCCGAGCGTCTGGGCGCAGGCGCCGACCTTGTCCAAGGCTCCAATGGCTTTGAACGACTCGCTCGCGGTCTCCAGGTGCCGTGCTGCGGACAAGTAGTCGCCCGTAAGGGCCAACGCGTTACCCGCCTTCCGGAGCAGTTCGGCGCGGATCGCGGGCGCCTCGCCCGACTGCCCGGTACCGATCGCGTCCAAGGCGGCTTCCGACGCCCTGGCCGGACTCGCTGGCGACATGAACGCGTCGACGAGCCTCATCGAATGGTAGGCGTTCGACGTTCCGTCCAAGTCCTCCAGGTTCTGAGGATCGAAATACGAGAGCGGCTTGCCCGTGATCTCGGCCGCTTGTTTCAATCGGTCGTCGGACATCTTCAGGGCGCCGGACGCGTACGCATAGATCGTCGGTCGGCTCACGTTCATGCGTTCGCCCAGTTCCCGAAGAGTCAACCCCGCTTCGCCAGCCGCCTTTCTCAGCCTGCGCCCGACTTCGGACACGCTCGTGCCGTCTTGCATCCTGTTCTAAGCCGTAATGGTACGCGATTCGCGTCGTCGTGCTGTCCCGATGGAAGCAGAATATGGGAAATTCTTGCCGGTTGTCTCGCCGGCGCTCACAATTTCCAGTAATTATACTGGCTATCCGAACCGTCCCGAGATGTAGTCCTCGGTCAGTTTGTTCTGAGGGTTCAAGAAGAGGTCGACGGTCGGACGGTGCTCGATCAGTTCACCTTTCATAAAGAACGCCGTATTGTCGCTCGACCGCTGGGCCTGCTGCATGTTGTGGGTGACGATGACGATCGTGTACTGCTGTTTCAGCTCGGTCATCAGGTCCTCGATGCGCTGCGTCGCGACGGGGTCGAGCGCCGAACACGGCTCGTCCATCAGGATGATCTCCGGGTTCACGGCAATGGTCCGCGCGATGCAGAGCCGCTGTTGCTGACCGCCGGAGAGGTTGAGTCCGCTCTTGTGAAGCTTGCCGTCCTTCACCTCGTCCCAGAGGTAGGCCCGGACGAGCGCGCGTTCGACGATGTCGTTAAGCTCCGATTTCTTCTTGACACCGTGGATCCGTGGGCCGAAAGCGATGTTGTCGTAGACCGACATCGGAAACGGATTGGGTTTCTGGAAGACCATGCCGACGACCCTTCTCAGTTCGACCGGGTCGACGTCGGGGGCGTAGATGTCCTTACCGTCGATCAGGATCCGTCCCTCGACCCGAGAGCCGTCGATCAGGTCGTTCATCCGGTTCAGGCAACGCAACAAGGTCGACTTGCCGCATCCGCTCGGGCCGATCAAGGCCGTCACCTGCTTGGGAGGGACGATGACACGGACTTTGGAAAGTGCCTGGAAGGAGCCGTAGAAGAAGTCCACATCGATGACGTCGATGCGGCCCTGTTCGACAGCGGTCTGGGGCGGCTCCATGGCTACCGTCATCGTACCGATTCTAGCCCATCGGCAAGCCGCGCCGGAACCTCCGGTTTGGGCCTGAGCGGAACCGGACGGCCCTTCGGACCGTTCAGAATCGTTACACATGATCGCGACCCTTCTCAGCCTGATGGCACTCGGCCCCGACGTCAAGATGGGACTCGAATACGGGCAGGCCGACGGCAAGCCCCTGCTCATGGACTTCTATATGCCGGACAAGCCCGTCCGGAAGCCGGTCCCCGTCGTCGTCATGATCCATGGCGGGACCTGGATGTCGGGCAGCAGGGGCGACATGACCCCGTTCGCGATGGTCTTGGCCGAAAAGGGCGTCGCGGTGGCCAACGTCGACTACCGTCTCGCTCCGAAGTCCAAGTGGCCGGCCATGATCGTCGACTGTCAGAACGCGGTCCGGTACCTGCACGGCTCTGGATCCGAATTGGGCATCGATCCCGCTCGGATAGGGGCAGCCGGAGCCAGTGCGGGCGCCCACCTGGCGCTTTTGCTCGGGTTTACGGACGGCTGGGGCCCTGGATCCGGCCCGTCGACTCGCGTCCAGGCTGTCGCGAACTTCTTCGGACCGACCGATCTTTCTAAGGATTTCGATAAACAACTTGCTGATTTCGTCGGACTGCAGGTCATGGGCAAGAAGGCGAGCGAGGCTCCTGAAGACGTCAAGTCGTTCAGCCCGGTCAACCATGTCGACCAGAAGAGTGCTCCTGTCTACACCGTCCATGGCACCGCCGATCAAGTCGTCCCTGTCGTACAGGCGGACCGATTGGAGACGGCGATGAAAGCGGCGGGCCGTCCGCACACGAAGGTCATCGTGGAAGGGATGGGGCACGGGGTCGGCGCCAAGGACGAAGCGACGGTCGCGAAGATCAAGGCCGAAGTCGACCGGGCGATGGCCTGGCTCGTCGCGCGGCTGAAAGCGTGAAAGTCCCGTTCGCCGGTGCGAGCGCGACTCATCGCTAGCTCCGACCCGTCAGAATCGACAGCATGAGGCTTCTCGTCATGGCCACGGCCCTCCTCGCCCCTGCGTGCTTTGCCCAGACGCCCGTCGACAAGACCCTGGTGGTCGTCAACGGCCAACCGATCGAAGGCAGGACGTATTTCAAGCGTCTCGAGGTCCTGCCCGAAGTCGGCACGATGATCGACAACAAATTCGAGCCCGCCGCTCCGGGATACCTGGCGCTGAGCAAGTTGATCGACGAGATCCTGCTGCTCCAGTTGGCGAAGGACAAAGGCGTAGCTCCGACCGATGCGGAGGTGGAAGACCTCTTTAAGAAGCGGAGCGCCCAAAACCCCGACCTGATGCCGTCGCTGGAAAAGATCGGGTTCACGTCCGACGACTACAAGTACGACATTCGGCTACAACTCGCCGAATACAAGCTGACCGTCATGGGAATCAACATCACGGATCAGCAGGTCGAAAAGCATTACAAGGACAATCAGTATATGTACACGCTCCCAAAGCGGTACAAACTGCGCGTCATCGCAGTCAGCTCCGAGGATGATAAGAAGAAGGTGGACCAAGCGCTCGGATCCGGCACCGCGTTCGGAAAAGTCGCCCACGACTTGAGCATCGACATCAGCCGGGCGAACGACGGTCAGATGGGCGAAGTGCCGGAGGCTTCCCTGGCCAACGCTTCGGCAGCGGCGATCAAGGCGACCAAGAAGGGGGCGACCACCGACTGGCTGACGAACAACAGCCTGTCCGTGAAGTTCTTGGTCGAAGACGTCCTGGAGCAGAAGGTCGTGCCGCTCGACCCGGATTTGAAGGACAAGGTCCGCCGCACGCTGATGCTCGAACGGGGCCGGATCCGGAACGACGTCGCGTCGATGATGGCGAACATGAGGAAGTCCGCGAGAATCGACTATAAGGGGACGATTTTCGACGAGCAGCTCAAGGGCCGCTTCGGCAAAGGTTGAACGAGCCCGTATTCCGACCGGCCCGCGCCCGTCCCTCCCGTGGAACGATGAAGTGGGATGCTGACGGGCGACATTTTCGTCGAGGAAGGCTTGGTCACGGCCGACCAGCTTCAATCGGCCGTCACGCGCCAACTTGAACAGGGCGGTGGCGACCCGATCGCCAAGGTGCTTGTCGAGATGGGCCTCATCACGGAACGCGACCGTGTCCGGTGTCTGGGCAAGGTCTGGAGCATCCCGTTCTTCGACGTCCGTGATTTCCGCCCCAAAGACGAGATCCTGGACCTGCTGACGCCGGCTGCGTCCCGCAAGTTCAAATCCCTTCCCCTCGACGCTCAAGGCAACCGGCTCTTGGTCGCCATGGCGAACCCGCTGGACGTGTTCGTCATCGACGAGCTGCGGACGCTGACGGGCCGAGAGATCGAGCCTCTGATCGCCGTCGAAGAGGACGTCGTGAACGCGATCACCGCCCTTTACGGCGGCGGCGCGGTCAATGACGAGCTCCTGGGCGTGATGAAGGACTTCGGTCAAGAAGACACGACCGAAGACGACCGCGAGGCCATCGAGGCCAGCGAAGACGCCCCGATCATCCGGTTGGCCAACCTGATCGTCACGCAAGCGGTCATGGACAAGGCCAGCGACATCCACATCGAACCCCGAAAGGAGGAGATGGTCGTCCGGTACCGCATCGACGGCGTGATGAACGAGGTGATGCGGCTGCCGAAGAAGGTCATCGCCCCGCTCACCAGCCGCTTCAAGATCGTCTCGAACATGGACATCGCCGAGAAGCGCGCCCCTCAGGACAACCGCATTTCGGCGACGATCAACAACCGTGAGTTCGACTTCCGGGTTAGCACCCTGCCCGTCGTCAACGGTGAGAAGATCGTCATGCGCGTCCTCGACAAGGGCGGGATCAGTATCGGACTGGAGAAGCTCGGCTTCCTGTCGGAGAACCTGCGCCTTCTCAAGGACATGGCGGCGAGGAGCTTTGGCATCGTGCTCGTCACGGGGCCGACCGGCTCGGGTAAGTCCACGACGCTCTACTCGCTCTTGAACGAGACCAACGACGGCGAAAAGAACATCATCACGATCGAAGACCCGGTCGAGTACGAGCTTGACGGCATCAACCAGTGCAGCGTCAACGTCCGGGCCGGTATGACGTTTTCTGCGGGCCTTCGCGCGATGTTGCGCCAGGACCCGGACGTCATCATGGTCGGCGAAATGCGCGACAACGAGACGGCGACCATCGCGATGGAAGCCGCTCTGACCGGGCACCTCGTCCTCAGCACGCTCCACACCAACGACGCGCCTTCCGCCCCGACACGGTTGATCGACATGGAAGTCGAGCCGTTCCTCATCTCGTCGTCGATCGTCGGCGTCCTCGCCCAACGGCTCGTCCGTCAGATCTGTCCGAACTGTAAGACGGAGTACGAGGGCCGGGTCGAAGAGCTCGTCCGACTCGGACTTCCGGTACCGGAAGGACTGGCCGACACGGACGGAGGGGTCGTGAAACTGGCCAAGGGTCGGGGCTGCGACACGTGTAAGGGGACGGGCTACAAGGGTCGGAGCGGCATTCACGAGCTCCTCGTGATGAACGACGACATCCGCGACGAGATTTTGAAGCGGAACCCCTCCCACATTATCAGGAACATCGCGGTCGCAGCGGGCATGCGGACCCTACAGGTCGACGCCACCGCCAAGATCCTCATGGGACTGACGACCCCGGAAGAGGTCGTCCGGGTGATCTACTCATGACGCCCGATCCGTCGCCCAACAGCCGCCTGCCGGACAGGACCCGCCTTGACGTCGTCACGAACGAAGCGGGCGCCCCGGCCATACCGGTCGATCCCGTCGAGAAGATCCTGTCACGGGCGGGCGAGCTCAGCGTGTTGCCCCAGGTCGTCTGCCAGGTGACCGAGGCGGCGAGCAACAACGAGACGAGCGCCAAGACGCTCGAGTCGACGATCCAGGTCGATCCCGGCTTCTCGGCGAAACTGATCGCCCAAGCGAACTCGGCCTACTTTTCACTTCCGAACAAGGTCACGTCCATCCGGGAAGCGGTCTTGTTCCTCGGGCTTGACGAAATCCGGCGGATCGCGATGACCGTTGGAGTCTTCGACATGTTCGTCGGCAAGACGGACGAAGAGTCCCTCCGGCGGAGGGCTTGGTGGCGGCATTCGCTCGACACGGCCGTGTTCTGCCGTGCCGCGGCGGAATCGATCCCGATGGTCGGCGAGGCGGAAGCCTATACGTGCGGCCTGCTCCACTGGATCGGTAAGACGGTTTTGGACCGCTTCGACCCTGCCCTGTACTCGAAGGTCCAAAAAGTGGTCGACCAAGGCGCACCCGACGTCCTGGCAGAGCGTGCCGTCTTCCAGTGCGACCATATCGCCGTCGCCCTCGGTGCGGCGACCCGATGGGGGTTCCCCGAACTGCTGGTGGCCGGGCTCGACTATTTCACGCCCGCGCACGACCATAACCCGCAGAACAGCCTAAGGGCTTGTACGGCCTTGGGAACCCGGATCGTCCGGTTCGTCCGGTCCGGGCACCCTGCCGAAGATATTGGGATGGAATTGATCCCAGGATGGATATTGGACTCGCTCGGACTTTCCGAGAATATGGTCAAGACGGTCATTTGTACCGGGGCCGCCGCCGTGGACTCCACGCCCGGCCACGCCCTTTGACCAAGGAACGAGCATGTCGAACGATTTCAGTTGGGACAAGGTCCTCGGCGACGGCCAGGACAAGACCGAGTCGCCCGCCGAGCTGGACGAAATCCTGAGCGCGATCAAGGACGAGCCGGCCGAAGAGCCGCCTGCGGCCCCGACGGTCCCCACATACCCGCACCTGGAAGCCGTTTCCGGCGGGCCTCCCCTCGTCGAGCCGGAGAAAACCGTCGATCCGTACCTCGTGGCCCCGCTTCCCAAGGACATTATCGAGCCGGTCAAGACGAACCCGGCCTATGACGCCGACTACAAGCCCGACTATGTCAAGGAGCAAGAGGAGGCGATGGCGAGGAACGAGGTCAAGAGCGCGCCTAAAAGCGTCTCTGAGACCGAGAAGTTCGAAAAGAACACGAACTTCTTCGTCGGTGCCAACCTCCAAGCCCCCAAGGCCGTCGAGGCGACCGAAGACGCCCGTCCGATCAAGGACCTACACATCGACGAGGTGTTGCGGGAGGGCTTGGACCGTAAGGCGAGCGACGTCCACTTTACGGCCGGTCTGCCCCCGATGGCCCGTGTCGACGGCGAACTCGTCCCCTTGAACTTCGAGATCCTTAATCCCGAGCACACCAGGCGCCTCGTGACGGACATCATGACCGACGAGCAGATCCAGAAGTTCGAAAGCACGCACGAGCTCGACATGGCGTATACGGCGAAGGGCATGGCCCGCTTCCGTGTCAACGTCTATGTCCAGCGGCATGCGACCGCGGCCGCGCTCCGAATGATCCCGAACCGGATCCCGTCCTACGAAGACCTCCGCCTTCCTCCGATCATCCGCGACATCGCGAAGAGGTCGAGCGGTCTCATTTTGGTCACGGGTCCGACCGGCTCCGGTAAGTCGACCACGATCGCGGCGATGTTGGACGACATCAATAAGACGCGATCGGCCCACATCCTGACCATCGAGGACCCGATCGAGTACTTGCACAACCACCAGAAGTGCATGGTCAACCAGCGCGAGATGCACAGCGACACGTACTCGTTCCACAACGCGCTGCGCGCCGTCTTGCGCGAAGACCCGGACATCATCCTCGTCGGTGAGCTCCGCGACCTCGAGACGATCGAAGCCGCATTGACGCTGGCTGAAACGGGTCACTTGGTCTTCGGCACGTTGCACACCCGTAACGCGCCCAGCACCATCGACCGTGTGGTCGACGTCTTCCCTGCCGACCAGCAGGAACAGATCCGCGTCTTGCTCTCGAACACGCTCGAAGGCGTCATTTCGCAGCAACTGCTGCCGAAGCACGGCGGCGGCCGCGTCGCCGCACTCGAGATCATGATCGGCATCCCTGCGATCAAGAACCTCATCCGCGAGGCCAAGACGCACCAGATGTATTCGGTCATCGAGACGAACAAGCAGATCGGCATGCAAACGTTGGACAAGCACCTCGCCGACCTCTTCAAGATGGGCTACGTGTCCTATGAGGAATGTGCGATGAGGGCCGTCGACAAAGAGACGTTCACTCAGCTCGCCAAAGCCGCCTAAAGTCAGCGCAGACGCCGGAAGACTTCGTACGGCAGGGTCACCGACGCCAAATAGACCGGGTTCTGACGGTACGGCCCTCGAGGGTGGACGCACTCCCAAGGGCCGCCGTGCCCCCTGCCTTGACGATGGTCCTCTCGCCGCATGTGGGCCATGTAATCACCGATGAACCGCCGGGCGGCGGACCTGTCGGTCTGCGAGAGGGCCGAGGCGAACCATCCAGAGGGAGTGTGCCAATAGGCTCCGTTCTGGTAGCGGTCCAGGGGCACACCAGCCGTCCTTTCCCAAGCGCTGGTCTCTGAGAAGTCGCGGTCCGTAGGGACATGGCGGACGGCACCTTCGCACGTGACCGTGCCTTCGTGGAAGGCTGCGGCGAGGACACGGAGGGCCTTCGTGCGGGCCTCGCCCTTGAGGACGCCAAGGTCAAGGGCGAAGGCGGTCGCCCAGACATCGGGTTGACGGCCGACGCCTGTCGCGGCCAACAGCCAACCGGAAGCTTCTTGGAGCACCGGAGCCAGGTGGACTTTCAGCTCGGCCCTTGCCGCCGACCACCGCACGGCGTCCGCGCCTTGGCCGGTTTGTTCGGCCAGTTCGGACATTTCACCAAGGGCGCGGTACCGAAGTAAGGAGGGGAACGCCATGCTACCGGTCAGATAGACCGTGTCGCAGAAACCGAATCCGACCGCCCGCCGCACGGCATCGGTGACGACCAACCCGGTCTTGGGGTCGCACCTGGGCGTCTCCAAGGCCCGTGACAGTCGATCGTAGAGCCTGACTCCTTTGATGGTTCGGTCCAGGAACCGCAGGTCTCTCGAGGACCGGGCGGTGCAGGACGCGATATGGACGAACTCATAGTGATCGTCGACGGGTGGAACGACCCCGAAGGGCTCCCCGCCTTGGTCTGTACCCGCCGAATAGGTTCCGGGATAGAAGACGGACCCGCCCTCGAAGTTCACGTGATCGGGGACGGCCCACGGAGGCACGGTGGCTCCTTCGTGGAGGTTTCGCCGGCGGGTGCCGTTTTGCGATCCGGCGATCTGGACAAGGTGCGCCCGTACCGTGCCAGCAGGGATGAGGCCGCTTCCCGCCGCCATCGAAAAGTCGCGGATCCAAAGGGACGGATAGTCGCCTCCCGGGGTCACGGCATCGAATCCCATGGCCGACCGGGAGCGGTCCGTCGTCGCTGACCTGACGGTGTCCAAGGCGAGGCCTTTGAGGAACCGAAGGTCGTCAGGACGTACGATCGGCTCAAGGAGAGGGTTGCGGGGCCAAGCGGCGACCCCAAGAGCGGCACCTGCGGTTCCGGCCAGGAACCGCCTCCTTGACGTCATGGGGGCAACTTACCTTGGGGAGGGCCCTCGTACGGCCCGGGCCGCTGGCCGAGACGTAACGGTCATGGACGTAAACTCGGCCCGATGAAAGTCGCGGTGATCGGCGCGGGCCGACAGGGGCCGGCGGCGGCGTACGACCTGGCCGTTCACGGCGATTACGGTCGGATCGTCCTGGCCGACTACGACAAGGACGTCGCCAAGGACGCGGCGGCACGGATCAACGCGGTGCTGGACCGGAAGGCGGTGGTCGCCGCAGAAGCGGACGCGAGTGACCACGAAGGCATGAAGGAATTCCTGTACGGTTTCGACCTTGCCGTCGCTGCCGCGCCCTACCGCTTGAACCCGGTCGTCGCCCATGCGGGGATCGACGTGTCGTGCAGCGTGGTCGACATGGGGGTGGACACCGACGACGCCCTCTTGATCCACGAGCGCGACGACGAGGCCAGGGCCAAGAACGTCCGGATCGTCACCGACTGCGGGATCGCTCCGGGAACGGTCAACGTCATGGCCTCGGCCCTTCTGGGCCGATCGCCCGCCTCGGACACGGTCCGCCTGTACTGCGGCGGTCTTCCAGAGTCAGCCACGGCTCCCTTCTGGCACAAGGTGGGGTTCAGCGTCGACAGCCTTCTCGGCGAGTACGTGGACGACGTCGACTCGTTGAGGGGCGGCGAGATCGTCCGTTCCCACCCTTTGGAGGACGTCGAGCTCCTGGAGTTTCCCGGATTCGGTCGTCTGGAGGCGGCGACGACTTCAGGCGGGACTGGGACGGCCCCCTACCGCCTGAGGGGGCGCCTGCGCGAATATGAGTACAAGACGCTCCGGTATCCCGGACATTGGGAGGCGATGCGGTTCATGAGGGACGCGGGGCTGTGGTCCGAAGAAACCTTGTCCGACGGCTCGGTCCCCCGGCGCGTGTCCTTGGCCGTCATGGAGCGACACATGGTCGACCCGGTCGCCAGGGACGTGGTCGTCACCCGTGTCGTCGCCTATGGCCCAGACGGCGCCCGGACGGGACTCGACCTTGTCGACCGGGCCGATCCGGTCACGGGCTTTTCAGCGATGCAGCGGACGACGGGCTTTTCGACCGCGGTGGTCGCCCACGACGTGTTGTCGGGACGCGTCGGCCCGGGTTGCAGAGCGTGCGAGGAGGCGGTCGACGCAGAGGACTATCTGAAAGCGCTCTCCGTTCGAGGCGTCACGACCGTACCGACGGCTTTCTCCTAGACCGGCCGACAACGACGCGGGCCACCCCGTCCAGGGTGGCCCGCGAACGTTCGGACGGCGAGGTCGTTACTTGAGTTCGACCTTTCCGCCGGCTTCCTCGAGCTTCTTCTTGAGGTCGTCGGCTTCGGCCTTGCCGATGTTCTCTTTGACGGGCTGCGGGGCGCCGTCGACGAGGTCCTTGGCTTCCTTGAGGCCCAGGCCGGTGACTTCGCGGACGACCTTGATGACGCCCAGCTTGTTGTCTCCTGCGGCGGCGAGGACGACCGTGAACTCGGTCTTCTCTTCGGCGGCAGCGGCTTCTCCGCCACCTCCGCCCATCATCATGGGCATGCCCATCATGGGGGCGGCGGCGGTGACGCCGAACTTGTCTTCGAGGGCCGTCTTGAGCTCGCTGAGCTCGATGGCGGTCAGACCGGCGATCTGGTCGACGATCTTGTCGATGGTTGCGTTAGCCATTTCGTGTTGCTCCTAACTGTGGCGGGCTTAGGCTTCAGCCTCGCCCTCGGCGGCGGGCTCGCTGGGAGCGTCCGCCTCCATGGTCGGGGCCTCGGCAGGAGCCTCGGCGGGTGTTTCAGATCCTTCGGCCGCAGCCTCTGGGGCTGCGGAGGCGGTTTCGGTTTCCGTTGTTTCGGCTTCACCGGCAGGTGCGGACGCCTCTTCTTTGGCGGGGGCGGCGGAGCCGTCTCCCAGTTTGTCCACGACGGCATAGACCGTGCGGATCGGCTGGGCATAGATGGCTTCGATCGTCCCGACCAGGCTGGACAACGGGGCCGCGACGGCTCCGATGACCTGGGCGATCAACACTTCCCTCGGCGGCAGCTTGGCCAGCGCGTCGACTTGTTTGTCGTCGTACACCGCACCGCTGATGTAGCCTCCCTTGATGACGAGGGCCTTGTTCGTCTTTGCAAAGTCCGCAAGGACCTTGGCGCATTCGGCCTCGTTCTCGTAGATGAAGGCGATCCCGGTGGGTCCGCTGGTCATGGCTTCGGGCATGTTCCCGGCGTCGTCGCCGGCGGCGATCTTGAACAGCGTGTTCTTCACGACGCTGAATTCGCCTCCCTTGGCCTTGAGCTGTTTTCGAAGGTCCTGAAGCTGGTGCACCTTAAGACCGCGGTACTCGGCGAAGAGCACCCCTGCGGCCTTGTCGTACTTTTGCTTCGTCTGCTCGATGACGTTAGCCTTTTGGGCTGTCGGCATAGTTCCTCCTGTCCCGTCGCCCTAAGGAAACGGGATCGGGCCCCCGTCCGATGTCGTGGAAGCGGGAGCCCGATCGTCCGGCGGGCCGGAATCCGGCCGCCTGAAAACCTGTTCTCGACGCCACCCTCGGCCGGTGCGCATTAAGGCCCTGTTCGGGCCGCCGGCTGTCTTCGGAGAGCGCAGGAATTATGGCACGGTCCCGTCGACGGTGTCGGGCCTCCTTTCCGTGTCCCCGAAAAGGACGGCTCGCGCCCGGTCCCCTTCGAGGCTCCGTGGGCTCGAGCCACGCTTATACTCGGATCATGAAGTCCGACGTCCTCTCTCTGGAGCGGCCGAAGCTCGATCTCGTCGGCTGTCTCGTCGAAGTCCAATGGTCTCCGTCCCACGCCTTCGCGAAGAAGCCTTGCGACCGTTGCGTCTATTCCGTCCGCGGACTCGAGTCCGACATGGTCTGTCTCGAGCTCGTGTACGACGCTCAAGACGGCGGCCATAGGACGGACGCCGTGTTCTGGGTCAACGTCCTGGCCGTGAGCCATCTCCGGGTGCTGACCGACAAGGAAGCCCGGACCAGGATCGAGTACTTCGAAAGAGAGTTCGAGTCGGACTGCCCGCGCGACTGACCGGCGTCGACGTCGCGTGGCGGCAAGGTTGCCGATGACGCCAAAAACACGAGACCTGACCGTTCCGCCCGATCTGACCCAAGACCGGGCGGCGGGGCCCGTCCGAGTCCGACGGCCCGAATACCGCGACCTGTTGCCACCGTGCAACGAAGCCTGCCCGGCCGGCGAGAACATCCAAGCGTGGCTCGCCAAGGTGGTCGACGGCGACGATCGCGGGGCTTGGGAGGCGCTCGTCGAGAACAACCCGCTGCCCGCCGTCCATGGACGCGTCTGCTATCACCCTTGCGAAACGGCGTGCAACCGGGGCCGGCTCGAGAGCCCCGTCAGCATCCACGCCGTGGAGCGGTATCTGGGGGACCTCGCGATCGCCGAAGGTTGGGCGTTCCCCATACCGACCGTCTCGACAGGAAAACGGGCCCTGGTCGTCGGTGCGGGTCCAGCCGGACTGTCGTGCGCCTATCATCTGGCCCGGGCCGGGCATACGGTCGAGATCTACGAGGCTGGCCCCATGGCGGGCGGCATGATGCACTTCGGCATTCCGGCGTACCGGCTGCCCCGGAACGTCCTGGACGCCGAAGTCCAGCGGATCTTGGACATGGGCGTCACGCTCCGGTTGAACCGGAAAGTCGACGACCTCAAGTCGGAACTGGACGGAGGGAGGTTCGACGCCGCCTTCCTTGCGGTCGGGGCCGGTCTCGGTAAGAAGACCGACATCCCGTCCCGCGACGCCGGCAAGATCCTCGACGCCGTGTCCTTCCTCCGCGACGTGGAGTCGAGCGATCCGCCCCGGTTGGGGCGGAGGGTCGCGGTCTACGGCGGTGGGAACACGGCGATGGACGCGGCCAGGGTCGCCAAGCGTCTTGGTGCGGAACCTTTGATCATCTACCGCCGCGACCGGGAGCACATGCCCGCCCACGACTTCGAGGCGGCGGAAGCCCTCGAAGAAGGCGTCGCGATCCACTGGCTTCGGACGATCAAGTCGGTCGAGTCCGGTCGGATCGAAGTCGAAGTCATGGAGCTCGACGCCGACGGACGGCCCCGGCCGACAGGCGTCGTCGAAGTCCTGGAGGCCGACGACCTGATCCTCGCGCTCGGACAAGAGACCGATACGTCGTTCCTCAGGACGCTCGAAGGCGTCCGGTTCCAGGCCGACGGCGTCGTCGACGTGGACGCGACGATGATGACGGGACACCCTGGGGTGTTCGCGGGCGGAGACATGGCCCCTTCCGAACGTACGGTCACCGTCGCGGTCGGGCACGGGAAGAAGGCGGCCCGTAGCATGGACGCTTACCTGTCCGGTCGGGCCCTGCCCTCTTCGGCGTCGAAGGACGTCGCCCGACTCGAGCGGTTGAGGCTGTGGTTCTTCGCCGATGCGGCGGCCCGGATCCAAAGCCAGACCCCGCTCGCCGACCGGACGTCGAGTTTCGAAGAAGTGGTCCACGGTCTGACGGCGAAAGACGCCCTGTTCGAGGCCCGGCGCTGCTTCTCTTGCGGCAACTGCTTCGAATGTGACGGTTGCTACGGGGCGTGCCCCGAAGACGCGATCCTCAAGCTCGGCTCAGGTCGACGCTATGACGTCGACCTGAGCCGTTGCACCGGATGCGGGACCTGTTACGACCAGTGTCCCGTCCATGCGATCTCCCTGATCCCAGAAGGAACCCAAGCATCATGACGAGCGGAACGCTCCTGCCGGGCGCGGAAACGGCCGGACTCCTCCCTGAAAGCGCAACGATGGACGGTAACGAAGCCGTCGCCACCGTCGCTTATCGATTGAACGAAGTCTGCGCGATCTATCCGATCACGCCGTCGTCAGCCATGGCGGAGTGGGCCGACCAGTGGGCGAGCGAGGGCCGCACGAACCTCTGGGGTCAAGTGCCGGACGTCATCGAGATGCAGAGCGAAGGCGGTGCCGCAGGGGCGGTTCACGGGGCTCTCCAAGCCGGAGCGCTGACGACCACGTTCACGGCTTCTCAGGGCCTTCTCCTCATGATCCCGAACATGTTCAAGATCGCGGGTGAACTCACGCCGACGGTCTTCCATGTCGCGGCCAGGTCCCTCGCGACGAACACCCTCTCGATCTTCGGCGATCATCAGGACGTGATGGCCGTCCGACAGACGGGGTTCGCCCTGCTCGCGTCCTCCACGGTCCAGGAGGCTCACGACATGACGGTCGTGGCCCAAGCGTCGACCTTGGCGAGCCGGGTCCCGTTCCTCCACTTCTTTGACGGGTTCCGCACGTCCCACGAGGTCAACAAGCTCGAATTGCTCTCGGACGGGCAGTTGCGAACGCTCATCGACGACGAGACCATCTTTGAGCACCGGCGAAGGGGGCTGAACCCGGACCGCCCGTCGGTCCGAGGGACGGCGAGCAACCCGGACACCTACTTCCAATCGCGAGAGGCGGGCAATCCCTTTTACGACGCGTGCCCGGACGTGGTCGCCGGCGCCCTTGAGGCGTTCGGAGAGGCGACGGGCCGAAGGTACTCGTTGTTCGAATACCATGGCGCTCGCGACGCCGACAGGGTCGTCGTTGTCATGGGTTCAGGCGCCGGGACCGTGCGCGAAGCCGTCGACCGGCTCAACGGTTCCGGCCATCGGGTCGGAGTCGTCAAAGTGCGCCTCTACCGTCCGTTCGACGCCCGACGGTTCTGCGAGGCCCTACCTGAATCCGTCCGCTCCGTCGCCGTCCTTGACCGGACCAAGGAACCCGGCAGCCTGGGAGAACCGCTCTTCTCAGACGTCGCGCTCGCCTTAAGCCAATCCGACAGGGCTCCGATCAAGGTCTTCGGAGGGCGGTACGGACTTTCGTCCAAAGAATTCACGCCGGCCATGGCCGCGGCCGTCTTCGGACACTTGGCTTCCGATTCCCCCATGCGTCGGTTCACGGTCGGGATCACGGACGACGTCACGGGCCTAAGCCTCGACGTCGACGAGTCGTTCGGCGCCGAACCCGACGACGTGTTCCGGGCCGTGTTCTACGGTCTGGGTTCGGACGGGACCGTCGGTGCGAACAAGAACACGATCAAGATCATCGGTGAAGAGCCGGGCGTCTACGCGCAAGGCTATTTCGTCTACGACTCGAAGAAGTCAGGATCGACGACCGTCTCCCACGTCCGGTTCGGGCCGCGACCGATCGACTCGCCGTACTTGATCCGGGAAGCCCGGTTCGTCGGGTGTCACCAGTTCGGATTCATCGACCGGATCGACGTGCTGAAGCTTGCCGCGCCAGGTGCGACGTTCCTGTTGAACAGTCCGTATGGCGCCGGCGAAGTTTGGGACAAGCTGCCGCGCACCGTCCAAGAGCAGATCCTCTCGAAGCGCCTCAAGTTCTATGTGATCGACGCGAACCGCGTCGCCCGAGAGACCGATATGGCGGGCCGGACCAACACGATCATGCAGACGTGCTTCTTCGGCATTTCAGGGGTCTTACCGCGCGACCGTGCCATCGAGAAGATCAAGTCGGCGATCCGCAAGACGTACTCCCGTAAGGGAGAGGACGTCGTCCGCAAGAACTGGGAGGCGGTCGACGCGACGTTGGACCGTCTGGAAGAAGTCCTCGTTCCTGACGTGGCGACAAGCCAGATCCCGATGCGGCCGGCGGTCGCACCCGGCGCCACGCCGTTCGCGGAACGGTTCGTCGCCCGCTTGCTTTCAGGGGAAGGCGACCTCTTGCCCGTCAGCGCCGTGCCCGTCGACGGCGCCTATCCGAGCGCGACGTCGCGCTGGGAGAAACGGAACATCGCCGACTCGATACCGGTCTGGGACGCAGAGGCGTGCGTCCAGTGTGGGTCGTGCAGCTTTGTTTGCCCCCATGCCGCGATCCGGGCCCGGCTCGTGCACGAGTCCCTTCTGGACGGTGCGCCGGAGGGGTTCCGTTCGGCTCCGATCGACGCCCGTGGTTTCCCAGAGACCCGGTACGTCCTTCAGGTCTACGGAGAGGACTGCACAGGCTGCGGTTTGTGCGTCCAGACCTGTCCCGTCAAGCGCGACGGCGACCGGCGTGCGATCAACATGGCCCCGCACGACGAAGGCCTCGACCTCTCTCGCCCGTTCGTCCCCTTCTTCGAGACCCTACCCGTGAACGACCGGGCCTCCGTCGACTTTTCGACGGTGCGGGGCGCCCAGTTCCTTGAACCGACCTTTGAGTTCTCCGGCGCGTGCGCCGGGTGCGGAGAGACGCCGTATCTGAAGCTCTTGTCGCAGTTGTTCGGCGACCGAATGATCGTCGCGAACGCGACGGGATGCTCGTCGATCTACGGCGGCAACCTGCCGACGACGCCTTGGGCCACGGACCACGACGGTCGGGGGCCGGCATGGGCGAACTCGCTCTTCGAAGACAATGCAGAGTTCGGATTGGGCATGCGCCTTGCGGCCGACAGGCACTTGGCGGAGGCCCGGTCGCTCTTGGTCGAACTGAAGGACCAGTTGGGCGAAACGCTGGTCCGCGACCTGATCGAGGAGCCGCAAGTCCTCGAGAGCGACATCCGTCGGCAACGGTCGCGCGTCACCGAACTCTATGAGAAGCTCGGTCAGACCGACTCACCGTCTGCGAGACGATTGAGGGCCGTGGCCGACCACCTGACACGCCGGAGCGTCTGGATCGTCGGCGGGGACGGATGGGCTTACGACATCGGCTCGGCGGGGCTCGACCACGTCTTGGCGTCGGGGCGCGACGTGAACATCCTCGTGATGGACACGGAGGTCTATTCGAACACGGGCGGACAGGCCTCAAAGGCGACGCCTCTGGCGGCGGTCGCGAAGTTCGCGAACAGTGGCAAGCCCGTGGCGAAGAAGGACATCGCCTTGCAGGCCGTCGCTTACGGGAACGTTTACGTCGCCCGGATCGCGATGGGGGCGAACCCGCAGCAGACGCTCCAGGCTCTGCGAGAGGCGGACGCCTACCCAGGGACGTCGCTCGTCATCGCGTACTGCCATTGCATCGCGCACGGCATCGACATGGAGCAGGGGCTGTCACAGCAGCACTTGGCGGTCCAGTCCGGCTATTGGCCGTTGATGCGCTACAACCCCGTACTCCGGGATCAAGGTCACGCTCCGTTCTTGCTCGATTCGGCGCGGGCCTCAAAACCGTTCACAGAGTATGCGGACAACGAGCTCCGTTATCGCGCTTTGAGGCAGACCAATCCAGAGAACGCCGACAGGCTCATGGCGATGGCGGAAGAGGCGATCCGAAAGCGCTGGGCCCTTTACGAACAGATGGCGGCCATCCATTGACGGCCGCCGATCCTTCATAATCCGGCGACGATGACGTCGGAACGCCGTGCTCGACGGGTCTCTCGGATCTGCGGGATCCTCGCGTCGACCCTCTTCGGACTTGCCGTCCACGCCCAGACCGGGGGGACGAAGCCCGTTTTCCTGGACGGTCAGGCTCAAAAGGTGCCGGAGTTCTCCGAGTCCAAAGACTGGATCCGTGAAACCCTATGGGTGGAGACGCCGTTCGATTCCGATGCGGACGGGAAGAAGGACCGCGTCCACGTGGACGTGACGCGCCAACGGCAGACGCAGACCGAGGGTCTAAAGGTGCCCGTCGTTTACGAGTCCTCCCCGTACTTCGCGGGTACGGCGGACGGAGGCTCGATCCTCTGGGACGTCAGGCAAGAACTCGGCTCCGAGCCTCCCGCCAGGACGAAGCACCCGAACATCCCGTACGCTCCGGACCGGAAGAACGTCTCGAACTCTCTCGTCGCGACCTGGGTGCCGAGAGGGTTCGCGGTCGTCCACTCCGAAGCTCCAGGTACCGGACTCTCCGACGGCAGTCCGACCGTGGGCGGGCCTCCCGAACGTCTCGCCCCGAAGGCGGTCATCGACTGGTTGAACGGTCGGGCCAAGGGGTATTCGGCCCGAACAGGCGGATCGGAAATCAAAGCGGATTGGTGCACGGGGAAGGTCGGCATGATCGGGACGTCGTACAACGGAACGATCCCGGTCGCGGCCGCCACGACCGGCGTCAAGGGTCTGGAGGCGATCGTTCCGGTCGCTCCGAACACCTCGTACTACCACTACTACCGGTCGAACGGACTCGTCCGACATCCTGGCGGTTGGCTCGGCGAGGACATCGACTCGCTGTACGACTTCATCAATAGCGGAGATCCCCAGAACCGGGACCGTAGCAACGCGCTCTACCGGGACGGTGAGTTCGTCAAGGGCCGCGACCGTGCGACGGGGGACTACAACGCTTTCTGGGCCGAACGAGACCTGCTCCCCTATGTGAAGAACATCAAATGCGCGGTTCTCATGGCGCACGCGTTCAACGATTGGAACGTCGTCCCGGAGCACAGTGTACGGATCAGTCGTGCCATCAAGGGCAAGGTGCCGCTCGTGCAGTACTTCCATCAGGGCGGTCACGGAGGAGACCCGCCGTTCGAGCTGACCAACAAGTGGTTCACTCGGTTCCTCTACGGGGTGAAGAACGGGGTCGAAGACGGGCCGAAGGCGTACATCGTCCGAGAACGGGCACCAGGTTCCCCTCGCGGAACGGCGGCCGAACTAGCGACCTATGCGGACTATCCGAACCCGGCCGCCGCGCCGGTGCCGTTTTACCTCGCCGCAGGCGGTCGCACGTCCGGCGCCCTCGTGCTGAAGAAGCAGGATTCGAACACGGTCGAGGAACTCGTCGACGACGTCGCGTTCGATGCCCCGTCCTTGGCCAAAGCCGCCGATTCGCCGAACCGGTTGCTGTACGTGACGCCCGAACTTAAAACTCCCGTGCACCTTTCGGGAACGGCGACGGTCACCGTCCGGCTCGCCTCGAGCGCCCCGGCCGCCAACCTGTCCGTCTACCTCGTCCAACTCCCTTGGACGGAAGGACCGATCGGCACGTCGAACCTGATCACGCGCGGCTGGGCCGACCCGCAGAACGCATCGTCGCTCAAGAAGGGTGGCGACTATCACTCGAAGGAACGTGGCGTCCCGCTCAAACCGGGTTCGTTCGTCACGTTGACGTTCGACCTGCAACCGGACGATCAGATCGTCCCGGCGGGCAAGCGAATCGGCCTCATGGTGCTGTCGAGCGACCATGACTTCACTCTTTGGCCCAAGGCGGGGACGAGGCTTTCGGTCGACTTGCAGGCGACGTCGGTCACTCTGCCGATCGTCGGGGGACGGAGCGGGTACGAACGCGCCCTCGAGGGCCGGTAACCCTTAGCGACCGCACTTCGGCCCTTCGCGAAGGCTTCGGGCGCGAAGGGCCGACAGGTGCGGTATCCAACAGCGGACCCTGTCGCGGTATTCGCCGTAATCGTCTCCGAACGTGTCGGCCAGGTACCGCTCCTCCAAGGGTCGGGCCAGAACGTCCCACCAGACCCCTCCGACGACGGCATAGGTGACGACGAGCGGCGACCGCAATACGACGCCGATGCAGACTCCTTGGAGGATTCCGAAGAGCGCCATCGGGTTCCGGATATAGCGGTACGGCCCGGAGACCACCAGCCGCCTTGTCCCGTCCGAAGGCAACGGCGTCCCGTCGCCGTCAACGCAAAACCTCTTCCCTGCCCAAAGGCCGGTCGCGCCGGCGGCGATGAAAGCGAGGCCTGCCAAGACGTCGACGGCCGGAGCCGGGCTCCAAGGCTGGCGCCATCGGAACACGGACTCGAGGACGACGACCGCGCCTGGCACGGCGACGAGGAACACGGCCCACATTCCGGCGGTCTGGGCGACCGTCCGCCTCCAATTCGTTCCTGGGTCGGACGAGGCAGCCGTACCGAAACGGAACGGCCCCCAAAGGACAGAGACGCCGCTGGTCCGGAGTGCGAACGCGAACGCAGCGCCGGCTGAAAGCGTCATGGCGACCAAGCCTGGATAAGCAGCCGGATCGTGGACCGCGCATCCAATGCTGACGAGCCATGCATAGGCCTGTCCGCCGAAGTGCGCCGCCAACAGGAAGGACAGCAGCGCTTTGCTTCGGGCGAAGAGGACCATGACGGGCAAGACGCCGGCCGAGAGCACGTCGGCCAAGAGCAACACGCCGAATCCGTCCGGGCCGATGGCGGAGCCGATCGTGACGCGCCTGACCGTGTCCGACGCGGCCAAGCCTGCCCACCAAAGGGCCGTCGCCAGGACGGTGACGGCCGAATAGACCCGGAGCGTCGTCGCTTCCCGTCGGTCCAGGCCGTCCACGGCGCGAGGGTACCAGGGAGCCCCAAGCCGGCTATCATGGGTCATGATCCCGTTCTTGCTCTCTGCCGCGGCCCTGCAGTCGGGTCCCGAGCTTCGTTCCGACGGTCTTCACGGTTACATCAACGCCCGTGTCCAAGACCCACCCTCGGGCTACGGCTTCGGAGTCAGCCTTTACTCGTCGGCTTGGCCTCTCCTGAAGAAGCCTGTGGCGGGCTTCCAGATCGGCCTGGCGTCGACCTGGATCCTTCCTGACAACCGTTCGGTAAAAGAACCGCTCGTCCCGCACGGAACAGTCGCCCGCGACTCGATGCCCGAACGCGGCCCAAGTTTTTGGACCGTGTTCCAGACCATCGAGGGCGGACTCGGGTTCTGGACGAGCAACCGCTATTTCGCGCCGACGGCCAAATTTAGGATGAACGGCAGCATCGACGGTTACAACCACGAGGTCTCTTCGCCCGGATGGGACTTTTACGGTCGACCTTTGCCCGGCGAGTACATGGGGATCGCCCAACTCAGCCCGCGCGTTCTCGTCCCTCCGGACGGGATCACGTTGGCGGCCGGTACGAACGGCCAGGTCCTGGGTTATGCCTGGATGGCGCTTCCGCTCATCGCTCCGAAGGAAACACCGGTGAAAACGGGCGGACAGTGCTGGACGGCATTCCTCAATGCCGCGAATTTCCGCGGGCCCGTCGCCTTTTATCTGCCGTCGATCTGGTCGAAGATGTCCCAAGGTTTTGCCCCGGCCGTCGGACGAGGGCTCGACGCCCTTCCCGGCCTGGCCAGCAGCGGAGCCATCGAGATCGGAGGCGTGCCCCAATGGGTCGGGCCTGACGACAACGGCGTCCGGTACCACAAGATCCCTGAACTCCAGTTCCCCGTCGACCCTGAGGGCCGGACCGTCCTGTTCCGCGACATGACCGCCTATTCGAAGGAAGCGATTTGGAACGACGTTGCGGACTGGGCCCAAGGCGGCCCCGCGCCGTCGGGCCGTTTCGATCCGAAGGGGGCTTTCCGGCAAAAGCTGACCGCCAACCCGCTTCTTGTCGAGCAGGGCGGCAAGACACAGGCCGAAGGGATCGGCGATTGGGTGAAGACGGTTTCGCCGGACGAGTACACGTTCGGTCTCGAATGGGACAAGTCGAAAGTGACACCAGGTCGGCGGGGGTTCGGGACGGCCCGGTTCCCGTCCTATTTCCGTCACGACGGAGGAAAGGTCAAGGCCGTGGCCGAAGCCGACGTCCCGATCGGCTCAGGTCTGAAGTCGGCCTCTTTCCCATCGCCCGACACGACCCAGTCCTACGTACCCTCGGAAAACGGCGAAGGCGTTTGGAAAACTCCTGGCCCTCGGTCCGGGCCGTTCAAGGCCAAGTTGGCGGACAAGAGCGTCGTCACGTACTATTGGTACCGCTTCATCGATCAACCCTCCCTTCAGAACTGCGGTCTGAGCGTAGCCGAGAAGGATCGGCTCCAGGCCTTGGTCGAGAAAATCCACCGGGAATGGACGACGAACAAGACGTACATGGCGCCGCCGAAGCAGGGCCGTTTGGCCGCCTTGGACACGGCCGTCCTCGTTCAGCCGCCGAAAGGTCTGGAAGTCGGATACGTCCCGGTCGCGGTCCGTCAAGATCCTGTGAAGTGACGGGCCGGACTTGAAACAGATGTCCGGAGCACGGTCGGTCAGCCCTGGCCGGACTCACGTTTGAATTCGAAGCGCCTTGGCGTACCGCCTTTGAGGTGTCCGATCGCAACGCGTAACACGCCATCGGCCGCAAGGTCGTACTCGATCCGCTTAGGATAATCGTGACGTGGGTTTTCGAACACGGCCCGTGTCGCACCAAGTTCGGTCAAGACGAATTCGGTCGGCTGTGCGCCGTTGGGCTGAGCGATATAGACGAGGCTTCCGTCCCTCTCAACGATCCGAAGGAACTCGAACGCCGACATCCGCTCGCGCGAAACCGTTCTCGACGTCGCCAGCATGGCCCCGCCTTTGACCGGGCTCCACCGCTCTTCGATGGAAACGGCGCCGTTCGTTCCTCTCGATCCGACCCAGGCACCCGCCAGCCATGCCACGTCTCCGATCTGCGCTTTAGCAGGAGCGGGCATGGGTACGTCGAGCGGATGCCGGTAGAGCCCGACCGACCAGATCCCGGCCGTCAACATCAGGTTCGAGCGGACGGTCATACCGTCCTTCGTCATCCTGAACTCTCGCTGGATCAGTCCTTCCGGAGAACCGCCCGCCTCTCGGACGAAGACGACGTCGTAGGACAGGACGCCGTCCTTCCATGAGGCCTTGTACCGTGAAAAAGCGCCGGCCTTTGACCCTGGAACTTCCGTCGGCGTTCCGTCGAAAGCGATGCGCACGTCCTGGTGCCCTGAGCCGTGACCCTCGACCAAAACGACGGCCCCGTCTTCGGTCCGAAGGGTGAACTTCGAACTCATCGGAGGATTGAACTGCTCGAGGCTCCGGCCTTCGGTCTGATCATCGACGAAGATCCATTCGCCGTCGAACGCTTTAAGGTCGTTCGTGGCGTATGCCGGACCGACGAAGGCACTCATCGCTGCCACAAGGTGCAAGAGACGCCCCGCCGACCGACGGCGGAAGGATTCCGAAGACGGAAAGATTCGGCTCATGGTCGTGCGACAGTATGCCGCACGGGCGCTGGGAGCCGGTCGTTTCCCAGGGAGTCTCCCGCCCCCGCGCGCACCGATGGTCCACCTTCGGCACCGACTTCTGCGGCTTCTGCGATCAGCGGCCCTCTTTCGAGGCGTTGATCCGTTTCAGTTCCGTGAGAAGGAAGTCCATGTTCATGAAGGGATCGCCCCCGGTGCGCTTCCATCGCACCCGTCCTTTCCGGTCGATCAGGATCGTCGAATGCAGTTCCATCTCCTCAAAGTCGTCGAAGGAGGAGAACCTCCGGGCATTCTCGTGGGCCTTGTCAGAAAGGAACTTGATGTTGACCTTGGACAGCGTCGTCGACGCTTTGAGTTCCTCTGAAGTCGAGCTGCATACGGCGAGCACGACCGTGTCTTGGCCCTCGAAGTCGGACATGCGGTCGTTGATGGATTTCAGTTGGCCGACACAATGGACGCACGCGTCGCCAAGGAAGAAGACGAGCAAGACGTTCTTTCCGGCAAAGTCTTCGAGCCGGACCGGCTTCCCTTCCACGTCCCTGACCTGTAGGGCAGGTGCCGCAAAGGGCTGCCAGTTCATCGGACCGATCTTGTCCAAATCTCTCGGTCGGTACACACGTTCCGGCCTGGGAGTCTCCGCGATCGGCTTCACGTCCAGCCCGAGTTTTCTGACGTCCTCAAGCCATTTGAGGCCGGCGTCCGCCTGCGACCACACGTATTCGAGGCGTCCGGCATAGTACGCCGCACGGTCCTTGTCGCCCGCTGCATGGTGGGCCAAGGCAAGTCCCGACAGAGTGAAACCGTCGTTCGGTTCCTCTTTGAGGGCCCTTTCGTAGCACTCGATGGCCGACCTGACTTCGCCTCGCTTCCGGTAGTCGTCTCCCAGTAACCGGATGACCCGCCACGCTGTGAAGGGTGGGTCGCCGCCTAAGAATTTGGCGTCGATCGCTGCCGCGTCGAGGAGGGCTTTACGACCTTCCAGGACGCGCCCTTCGGAAAGGGCGACGATTCCCTCGCAGACGTTCAGGAGCAATGAGTTGAACGAGAATTCGTCTTTCGGCGCCTTCGGATCGGCCGCTGTTTTGGCTTCCAGTGCCTTGAAGTCTTGCAGCCTCTCCTTGGCGTCTTGAACCTTGCCGAGGCCATTGAGGGCCAACGTCTCGACGAACAAGCGCTCGGACTTCGCGAAGTCGTTCTGGTCGTTCCAGACAATGACCCCTGGGGTCATGATCTGGTCCCATTTTTCAAACTTGATCAGGTTGCGGACGAGCGCGATGCGGCCTTCCATCGCGACGCGGCCTGCCTCGTCCGAGTTCGCTTCGGGATCACGGGGCGCGGCGATCATGTCCCGTGCCCCTTGAAGGGCGGTCTCCGCCATCCCGAGTTGCTCTTGGATGTAGCACAGGTAGTTCCGGTTATGAGGATAGTTCCAAGTCTCGAACGGCAGCGCGAGGCGGTCGTTCATGTAGCTCAGTTCGATGCGCGTCGCCGAGTCCATCGCGATCGCGCCCTCGTGCCACATGCCGATTTTCGAATAGATGTGTCCAGGCATGTGGAGCGAATGACCGATCCCTGGTGCGGCTTTGCCGTATTGCTCGCAACTCCGGATCCCTTGCTCGGAAGCGACCCCGTCCCAGTTATGGATCGCGGCATGGTGTGCGCCAGGATGCATCGGATTCTTGGACAGGACTTGATCGATCAACATCTGGTTCGCGAACGCGCTACCCTTTCCGATGTTGAACAGCGACAAGAGCGCCTTGGCCTTGACGTCGTCGGGGTACCTGATCACGATGTCTTGAAGCTGCCCGACGAGGACTTTGTCGCCCTCTTTGACTCCGGGTGCGACGGCCTTCTCCCAGGCTTCGATGTACCGGCGCTCTCGGTCGGAGACCTTGTCTTTCCTGCGGACGGCCTCTCGGAGGAAGGTCTTGTAGCGGCCGAACTCCTTGTCGTCGTAGTCCGGACCGCCGATCGTGAACCAATTGAAACCGCATCGGGCCAGGCTCCAATAAGCCATGGCACAATCCGGATCCAGCTTGAGACACCACCGAAAAGACCGCTCCGCTTCTTCGAACCAGAACGAGTGGAGCAAGGCGTTGCCTTGGTCGAACCACATTTGAACCTCGGGGTTCTTCGAGGTGACCGGAAACGGTGCCTCCCCGATGCCTTTCATGGCCCACGGCCGCGTCCTCATGCCCGAGTCGAAAGCCGAGCCGTGCTTGGAATGTCCAGGGTCTTCGTCGGCGTGTGCGGCCAGAGAACCGGCGATCAGGGTCAAGGCAAGGAAGAAGCGCATAGCGTCGTCGGACCATCATGACAGGTCTCGGTTCAGAGATGGAACCGGCGTCGCAAGGCGTTTGCGGGCACGACGAGCGGGTTAGGAACAGGTTCCGGTGCAGGTCCACGACGCCGTCGCCAGCCAAGATCGAGTGCGAGGCTGGTGGAGGCTAGGGGATTCGAACCCCTGACCCCCTGCTTGCAAAGCAGGTGCTCTCGCCGCTGAGCTAAGCCCCCACGCGACGGTCAGTGTACCGCCGGAGGCCTCCGGCCGATGGCCGCACCGGTCGACGGGCCGACTCTTCGAGCGCTCGGAGGACGTTACCGGTCGGTGTCGGGACAAAAGTGCTGAAAGCGTTCAGCAGAACCGGACTATCGAGAGGTAGTATTCAGCAGTCCCCGCGTCGGCCCGACCCATCGCCCACGTCCGGCGGCCGGTCCGGCGCAAACGGCCGAAGATCATGGAAGTAGAACTGAGGAGCGGATCATCGACGGCAGCCGTCAGCGCGACCGTGGCGGGGACGGTGCCGGCGTTCGCGAACCGGTACGGCTACTTCGACGGGACCGACTTCGTGATCCGGGACGTGAAAACGCCGCGTCCGTGGGTCAACGTCCTTTCCAACGGTCGGTACGGCCTCATCTTGAGCCAAGCGGGCGGCGGGTTTTCCTGGCTCGACAACTGCCAGTTGTTCCGCTTGACGCGCTGGGAGCAAGACCTCGCGACCGATGCTTACGGGAGGTTCGTTTACCTCTCCGACCTTTCGTCCGGCGAAGTCTGGTCGACGACGTACGCCCCGACCCACGTCGAAGCCGATTTCGAAGAGGTGCGACACGGTCTCGGCCATACCGTCTTCACACGAGAAGTCCACGGGGTCCGGACCGTCCACACCGTCTTCGTACCGGAAGGGACGACGCACGAAGTGTGGATGTTGGAGATCGAAAACCTATCGGAAACGACTAGGTGCCTGCGGACCGGTGCATCGCTGGACTGGCACATCGGGTCTCACGGAGAGTGGCACCGCGAGTTCCATCGCTTGTTCGTCACGACGAAGATCGTCGAGAACGGGACCGTCGCATGGAAGCGCGCCCGGTTGGAAGAGAACACGCGAGAGCCTGCCCCTCAACAGCCCGCCGTCTACTTCGGGTGCTTCGGAGCCGGCCCTGTCCGGTGGACGACGGACAAGGCGTCCTGGTACGGGCCGTCGGCCGACCCGGCCTCGCCGCTGTCGATGAGGGAGGACGCCGTCCCGGCGTCGACCGGACGGTGGGACGACCCGGTCGCCGCGTTCACGGCCGACGTTCGCTTGGCTCCTGGCGAGCGGAGACAGATCGTCATGGTCTTGGGGACAGAATCCGACCCCGGTAAGGCCGAAACCGCGTTGCAGACGTTCGAACCAGGACGCGCCTCTGCTTCGTTCGCCGAAACCCTTGCGTTTCACGACTCGGTCTGCGGAGCCTTGCAGATCGAATGCGACGACCCTGTCGTGGAGCTCATGGCGAACGCCTGGCTCCCATTCCAGACCCTCGTCGGGAGGATCCGAGCGAGGTGCGCGTATTACCAACAAGGCGGTGCTTATGGGTTCAGGGACCAGTTGCAGGACAGCCTCGCCTTCCTCGACCAAGAGCCGAAGCGGGCGGTCGACCAGATCTTGCTCCACGCCGAAGCGATGTACGCTGACGGCGGCGTCCGGCACTGGTGGCATCCGGGATCACCGATCTTTGCCGAAAGTCGGCACAGCGACACCTGTCTATGGCTCGCCCACGCGACCCTTGACGCTTTGGACGAGGCGGGCGAGCCTTCCCTCCTCGATCTCGAGGCAGGTTTTCTCGACCGGACAACGCAGGCGGTCGGCTCCAAGGGGACCGTCCTTGAGCACTGCCTGAGGGGGATCGACCGATCGCTCGAACTCCGCTCGCCGCGGGGGCTCCCGTTGATCCTGGCCGGCGATTGGAACGACGGCCTCAGCCATGCCGGCCTTGACGGAAAGGGCGAAAGCGTCTGGCTCGCGATGTTCCTGTACCAGATTCTTGGCCGCATGGCAACGGCGCTCGATCGGAGGGGCGAGTCCACGACCGCCGTCCGCTACCGGCAAGAAGCCGAAGACCTAAGGACGGCGGTCGAGGGCCACGCGTGGGAAGGCGACCGCTACATCGCGGGGACGAACGACGAGGGCCGCCCGTTCGGCAGCAAAGAGAACCGGGAAGGAAGCCTCTTCCTCAATCCGCAGACGTGGAGCGTCATCTCCGGGATCGCCGCGCCAGACCGCGCCCGAAAGGCCATGGAAACTGCGCTGGCGGAACTCGTCAAACCCTACGGCGCGCTGTTGCTGGCTCCGGCCTACCAGGACGTCGACCCGTATATCGGATACATCACGAGGTACGCCCCTGGCCTCCGCGAGAACGGTGGGGTCTACAGCCACGCTTCGACGTGGGCGGTCCAAGCTTTGGCGATGGCGGGACGGGCCGACGAGGCCTATGCCCTTTGGCGAGGGATGTGCCCACCGCTTCGAGCGCACGAGGACGCCGACCTTTACGCGGCCGAACCGTACGTGATGCCGGGCAACACCGACGGGCCGGATTCGCCGCATACGAGCCGGGCCGGTTGGACCTGGTACACGGGCTCGGCGGCTTGGATGCGGCGCGTTTTGGCCCATTGGGTGTTCGGCGTACGTCCGACGTACGACGGACTGGTCGTCGATCCGGACCTTCCCTCGACGCTCCAAGGCTTCCGCATGCACAGGCCGTTCCGTGGGGGGACGGTCGTCGTCGAAGTCCAAAGAGGCGACAAGCCGGGCGCCATGCTCGACGGGGGGCCATGGGAAGGTACGCCGATCGAGGTCCGGACCTCGGGCCAGGCCCGGTCCCTTCGCGTCGTCACCCGCCGCTAAGGGGTCTCACTTGTCCTTTGGCTGGTCGCCAGGATTCCTCGGATTGTCCCCGTACGGTGCCTGGGCTCCGGGGCCGGATTGGACGGGCCCGCCGCCCCCTGCGGCCTCGGGCGACTTGGGCGCCGGCGGATTGACCATCATGAACAGGATCACGCCGACCACGGCGATCGCGGCCACGATGATCCCGACGATGGCGGCCATGGGCAGTTCCTTCTTCACGCTGTTCCTCGCTGGTTGCTGAACCGTTTCTTCAACCTGGTCCAGACCGGACTTTACCCGAGCCCGCAAGGAATTTCCCGAGATTTTCACCGGCGAGTTGCGTCCTTGGACGAATCGTGGGCATAATGTTGGTGAATCGGTTCAGCAATGGTGCGAAGGATCACGATCGACGACGTCGCGAAGAAGGCCGGTGTCAGCAAGGTCACGGTCAGCTACGTCTTGAACGGACGAGGGTCCGCAGCCCGGATCAGCGAGGAGACGTCCTCTCGCGTGATCGAAGCGGCCCGCGACCTGCAGTACCGCCCGAACGCTTTGGCCAGGATGCTGCTCAGTCAGCGGACGGACACGATCGCCATCGCGTTCCAGTATGCCGAATATTTCACGGCGGCGTCGTCGTTCATTTCCGAGGTGATGCGCGGCGTGACTTCGGCGTGCGTCGACCTCGAACTGGACGTCCTTCTTCATACTAGGCACGCCGATCCCGGGGCCCATGAAGCCGACATGCTGACGGACGGCCGTGTCGACGGGCTCTTGATGCTTCGTGACCTCGACGACCCGACGCTGGCCGAGATCCAGGCGCGGCGGTTCCCGTGCGTCTTGTTTTTCACGCGCGCTTCGGACCCCGAGACGCCATATGTGGACGCCGACAACTACAGTGGCGGGCGTCTCGGTGCCCGACACCTCATCGAGCTCGGTCACCGTCGGATCGGAATGGTGCGTGGCCCAGCGCAGTCCGTGAGTTCGAACGACCGCTACAACGGCTATCGGGACGCTCTCGAAGGCGCAGGCCTGACGGTCGACCCCGACCACGTCGTCTGCATGGAGAACCCCCAGGCCTCGCCCGAAGGTCTGAACCGGATGATGTCCGGCCCTGGTCGACCGACGGCCCTGTTCGTCTGGTCGGACGATGTGGCGTTCTCGGTCGTCCGTTGGCTCGGTGAAGCCGGTCTGAGCGTCCCCCGGGACGTCTCGGTCGTCGGATACGACTCGTCGGACGCCTGTGAAAGGATCCACCCGGCGTTGACGAGCGTCCGTCAGCCCGTCCTTGAAATGGCGGTCGAAGCCACTGAAATGTTGTCCCGGATCGTGCGGCACCAGACGCTCCGTCGCCGTCAGATCCTTTTCGCGCCGACGCTCGACGTCCGCGCTTCGACGCTTCCCCCTTCCGAAAGTGCAAAGGGAGACCTGACATGAACCGCCCGACGTCGCGCGGGCCCGGCGCCTATCGAGAAACGACCATGAAACGCAACCGTGCCTTCACACTTATCGAGCTCCTGGTGGTGATCGCCATTATCGCCATTCTCGCAGCCATCCTCTTCCCTGTCTTCGCCAAGGCCAAAGAGTCGGCCAAGATCATCGTCGGTGTCTCGAACACCAAGCAGATCGGCACGGCCATCCATATGTACTTGAGCGATAACGACGACATCATGTTCAAGACGGCGTACATGGAGGACCGGGCGAAGAGCTGGAAGCACGCGCTCGTCCCGTACATCAAGAACCAGGACATTTTCAAGGATCCGGTCAATCCGTTCGCCGCGTTCCCGGACGAGTACGGCGAAGGGCCGAACCCGGTCAAGCCGGTCTTTCCCCGCGGCTACTTCTACTACAGGCCGTTCCACTTGACCTACAACTGGCAAGACCAGTCCGACCTGGCTTTCGGCGCCTACGAGCAGCCGGCGAACTCTCTGGTGATCGGCGAGAACAAGGACAAGTACCGCGACTATGGGCCGTGGATGCCCTGGTGCGACGAGACCCATCAACCGAGCGGTTGCCCGGGTGGAAACTACAAGTGGAAAGTCCCCAACTGGGGAGGCGGAAAGCGTGACGACAAGGCGATGATCGTGATCTTCCTCGACTCGCACGCCAAGATGACGACGATGCGTTCGACGTGCGGTCAGCCGGGTTCCTTGAACATGTGGAGCTACGATCGTGGCGCCGACTATCGGAACTACCGCATCGGCAACGGTACGGCCGACATCTCTTGGATCGACACGTTCTGTAAGACCCTTCCGTACTGAGGACAGAAGGCATGTCGCTCCTCGTCGCTGCCGCTGCGATCTCGGCCCGCCCTGACGCGAGGGCTTTGGACGCCGCCTTCTTCGACGACCTGTCGAAGAAGGCGGTCCGTTATTTCTGCGAACAGTCCGGTCCACAGACCGGCTTCACGCTCGACCGCGAGCGGAACCAAAACGGCGAGTCCGGCGGTTATAACGTCGCCAGCATCGCCTCGACGGGGTTCGCGCTGTCGGCATACGCCATTGCCGCCGAGCGGGGTTGGATGACCCGCAAAGAGGCCGTTTCCAGGGTGCGGACGACCCTCAGATCGGTCCAAGAGCGGGCTCCGAAGGAACACGGTTGGTACTACCACTGGCTGGACTGGAAAACGGGTGAAAGGCAGTGGCAGAGCGAAGTGTCGACGATCGACACGGGCATCTTCCTGTGCGGCATGATCGTGGCGGAGCAGGCGCTCAGGGACAAAGAGGTCACCGCGCGGTCGGGGCAGATCCTTAAGGCCGTCGAATGGAAGTGGGCCCTCACGGACGGCGGTGCGCGACCGGCCGAACGATTCATCGGACACGGATGGAAGCCCGAAACCGGGTTCCTCGAGTCTCGTTGGGCCGGATACTGCGAACTTCCCCTGCTCTATGTCCTCGCCTACGGCGGCTATCCGGACATGCCGCAAGACTCGTGGGCCAAGATCAAGAAGCCGATCGTGACGTACCGCGACCGCGAATTCTTCGTGGGCGGCTCGATCTTCCTTCACGTGATGTCGCACGTTTTCGTCGATTTCAAAGGTCTGCGCGATCCGGAAGGGTTCGACTATTGGGTATCCAGCCGGAACGCTGTCCTAGCGAACCGGGACTACTGTTCGGACAACCCCAAGGGCATGAAGGGCTACTCGTCGAAAGTCTGGGGCCTCTCGGCGAGCGACGGCCCGGAGGGTTATCGGGCCTACGGAGCGCCCGGCTGGATCGACGACGACGGGACACTGGCCCCTTCGAGCACGGTCGCGTGCGTGATGTTCGCTCCAGACCAAGCCTACGAGGGTGCGTCTGCGATCCGTGCGGCCTATCCTCGGACTTTGGGACGGTACGGCTTTACGATCGCGTTCAATCCGACCAAAGATTGGCAATCGCCGGACGTTATCGGCATCGACCTTGGTCAAATGCTCCTGGCGGTCCAGAACGCGAAGGACGACATCGTCCATAAGTGGTTCATGTCCCACCCCTTGGTCAAGAAGGGGGTCGCGAGGATCGGTTTGCGCGCCACAAAGGAGGGGGATGCGACGAGGCGTCCGCTTCGCGTGGTGCCTCGGTAGCGCCCTCCTCGCGAGCGCGGCGTCCCGTGCGACCGTGACCGTGCGCTTCGCCGTATGGGACGGAGACGCCGGGCTTGGCGTCATCCGGGAAGCCGTCAGGGGGTTCGAACGGGCGCATCCCGACATCAAGGTCAAGCTCGAAAACGTCCCCTATGGCGCGTTCGCCCAGAAGCTCTTGGCGGGGTACGCCGCCAACGCCGCGCCGGACGTCGCCATGATGGAGCCCAAGGGCTTCCAACGCTTCGCCAAGCGAGGCGGCTTGCTCCCCCTCGATCCCTTCTTTGCGCAAACGCCTGACGTCAAGATCGAGGAGTATTACAGGCCGATCGTCGACGCCATGCGTTACCAGGGCCGGCTGTACGTCCTTCCCCGGGACATCGCTCCGATCGGGATCGTGTTCTACAACAAGCGGCTTTTCCGAGAAGCCGGGATCCCCGATCCGGACGGGACGTGGACGTGGGATTGGGAGCCTCGCCCTGAACTTAGGGACAAGGACTTCACATGGGTCATGCAAAAGCTGACCAAGTTCGACGCCAAAGGCAAAGTCGTCCAATGGGGTTTCGTTCCGGCCTGGACGCGTGCGTTCGCGGACACGGTCGTGTATTCCCAGGGAGCGCGCTATGTCGACGACCCTGTCGACCCGACCCGGTGGACCTGGGACGACCCGCGCGTCGTCCGCGCCTATCAATGGGTCGCCGACTTGGGATTGAAGAAGCATTGGATTCCGGCGTCGACCGAGATCACGTCGGTCCTCCAAACGAGTTCGGACCAGTTGTTCCTTCAACAACGTGCGGCGATGTTCCAAGGCGGAATGTGGTCGGTGCCCGGATTCCGACAAGTCCTCAAACCGGGTACGAAAGAGTTTTTCGAGTGGGACGTCACGCTCGCCCCCGGCCACATCGACCAGGCGACGGGCCGGGTCGTCCGTGCTGCGCCCACGGGCGGCTCCGGGTATGCGGTCATGGCTTCGACCCGGCACCCGAAGGAGGCCTGGTTGCTCACCACGTGGATGGCGGGACCCCCCGCAATGCGCCTCATGGCCCAAGCCGGACTCGCCCAGCCTGCGATCCGCAAGTTGGCCTTGGAAGAGCCGTGGGTTCCGGGCCCGAACACGCCTGAAGAGCAGCGGTATCCCCCGAGCCGCAAGGTGACGGACCAGGCCGTCCCTTACGTCGTCGTCGACCCGACGGCCGAGTGCTACGCCGAAATCAACACGTTCGTCGAGTCCAAAGTCGACTCGATCATGAGCGGCTCGAAGAGTGCTCAGGCCGCGATCGACGAAGGACAAGGGCAAGCGAACTCGCGCTTGTCACAGATCCTGAAGCAGGAGCGGCTTCCGCTCTTCGACTGGCGTTCCGGACTGGGGGCGGGCCTGATCGTCGCGGGCTTGCTCGTCGCGTGGGTCTACCTGCCCTCTTCGCGCGGGCGGCGGACGCGAAGCGAACGTGCGGAAAACCGTGCGGCCTATGCGTTCGTGTCTCCGTGGATCGTCGGCATGGTCGCGTTCTGTGCAGGCCCGATGCTGTTCTCGCTCTTGCTGAGTACGACCGACTGGGACATCGTGACGGCAGCGAAATGGCGGGGCGGCGGGAATTTCGCCGAAGCGTTCACTCAGGACCCGCGGTTTTGGAACTCGCTCAAAGTCAGCGTCGTGTATACGGCCTTGTCCGTCCCTCTCGGGCTCGTCGTCTCCCTCGCAATGGCGCTCTTACTTAACGTCAAGGTCCGGGGCGTCCCCTTGTTCCGGACGTGTTTCTACCTTCCGGCCTTGGCCAGCACGGTCGCGACGTGCCTCGTCTACAAGAAGGTCTTTCAGGCCGACGGTGGACTGTTGAACGCCGCGATCTATGGCCCGGACGGTCGAGGCGACCTGTTCGGGATCGGCAGTCTGCTCACGACCTGGACCCACAAGCCTGGCCCGGCCAACTGGTTGGGAGACGAGACGCTCGCCTTGCCCTCGCTGATCCTCATGTCGTTGTGGACGGCCGGTGGGGCCATGGTGATCCTCCTGGCCGGGCTTCAAGGGATCCCACAGCACTATCACGAGGCGGCGACGCTCGATGGTGCCGGACCATGGCGACGCTTCTTGGCCGTCACGGTGCCGATGTTGGCTCCGTCCCTCTTTTTCTGCCTCATTACGGGAGTCATCGGCAGCTTCCAGACGTTCACGCAGGCGTTCGTCATGACGGGCGGCGGTCCCGGAGACGCGACCCGTTTTTACATCCTGCACCTGTACTCGCAGGCCTTTGAGAACCTCAGAATGGGCTACGCCTCGGCCCTGGCCTGGATCCTCTTCGCCGTCATTCTCGTGTTCACTCTGCTTCAATGGCGGCTCAACAAGTTCGTGTACTACGAGGGTGACAAGTGATGTCAGAAAGGGCCGTCAAGGTGCTCGTCTCCGTCCTCTTGGCGGTCGGAAGCGCCCTCTTTCTGATGCCGTTCCTTGTCTCCGTCTTCATGGCGGCGAAAACACCCGCCGAGCTCTCGACGACGCCACCGTTCGCTCCGCCGGCGGCTCCGACTTTGGACAATTTCCGGACGGTGCTCGTCAACCCGAACCTCAGTTTTTTCACACTGTTCCGGAACACGCTTTTCATCGCGACAGTGGCCACAGTGGGGACAGTCTTCAGTGCGTCGCTTGTGGCGTACGCTTTCGCCAGGTTGCGCTTCGTCGGCCGTGACCGCCTCTTTATGGTGCTACTGAGCACGATGATGCTGCCGGGAGTCGTCACGATGATCCCGACCTACGTCATGTTGAAGGAACTGCGATGGGTCGACACGTTCTTGCCCCTCACCGTGCCTGCGTTCCTGGGAGGCGGCGCCTTCAACGTCTTCCTGCTGCGCCAATACCTGTTGGGCGTCCCGAAAGAACTGGACGAGGCGGCCAAGATGGACGGAGCCGGGCATTGGACGATCTACTCCCGCGTCCTGATGCCGCTGTGCGGGCCGGCGCTCGCGACGGTCGGGATCTTCACGTTCATCGGCGCGTGGCGCGACTTCATGGGGCCGCTCATCTATCTTAACGATCCCCAGAAGCAAACGTTGGAGTTAGGGCTGAACACGTACAACTCGATGCAGACCACGTCGCCGTGGCACCTCATCATGGCGGGAAGCGTGCTGGTGACCGTCCCACTGGTGCTGATCTTCTTCGTCGGACAACGCTATTTCGTGAAAGGCATCGCGATGACGGGTTTGAAGTGAGCGGGTTTCCGAACGACTTCGTCTGGGGAGCGGCGACGGCGGCGTACCAGATCGAGGGCTCCCATGACGCCGATGGGAAAGGCCCAAGCGTCTGGGACGAGTTCTGCAGGCGACCAGGCGCCGTGTTCCAAGGGCACACCGGCGATCAGGCGTGCGACCATGTCCACCGCTTCCGTGACGACGTCGCCTTGATGCGGGGCCTTGGACTTCAAGGCTATCGCTTCTCCGTATCCTGGCCCCGCGTCGTTCCCGAAGGCCGCGGAACCGTCAATGTTCGAGGACTGGAGTTCTACGACAAGCTCGTCGACGAACTGCTCGAGGCCGGCATCCGGCCCTACGCGACCCTGTTCCATTGGGACTATCCGTATTCGTTGTTCCTGGAAGGAGGGTGGTGGAACCCGGATTCGCCCCGCTGGTTCGCAGAATACGCGTCGGTCGTCGCCCGAAGGCTGGCCGACCGTGTCCAGGATTGGTTCACTCTGAACGAACCCGGCATCTTCCTTGTCTTAGGGCACGTCGAGGGCTCGCACGCGCCAGGAGTAAGGGGCTCGGCGTACGAGTTCTTCCTCGCCCTCAAACAGGCGTTGCTCGCTCATGGCTTAGGGGTCCAAGCGGTCCGGGCCGCCAGCGGACCGGACTGTCGCGTGAGCTACGCGCCCCACTGCGTCGTCGGCGTTCCTGCGACCGAAGACCCGGCCGACGTCGAAGCCGCAAGGTCCTATACGTTCGGAGACTCGAACAACGGTCGCAAGTTTTGGCAGCAAAGACTGCTCCTCGACCCCGTTCTGAAAGGAGAGTGGCCAGAAGACATCGAGTCGGCGCTCTCCCATCGGTCCGTCGGCGTCACCGCCGAAGACCTCGACACGATGCACCGACCCCTGGACTATCTGGGGTTGAACTACTATTCCGGCGAACTGGTCCGTGCAGGCGCCGACGGCCGTCCCGAGACGGTGCCCGACCCGCCCGGAATGCCTCGCACGCTGTTCGATTGGCCGGTCCGCCCCGAAGGCCTCTACTGGACGTTGCGCTTCCACACCGAGAGGTACGGGCTTCCGATGATGGTCACGGAAAACGGGCTATCGAACATGGACTGGGTGTCCGAAGACGGTGCCGTCCACGATCCGCAACGGACCGAGTTCTTGAGACGGTACTTGCGCCAGGCCCGACGGGCCATCGGCGACGGTTCCGACGTCCTCGGATACCTCCACTGGTCGCTTCTCGACAATTTCGAGTGGGCGGACGGATATCGGCAACGGTTCGGCCTCGTCCACGTCGACTACGCGACTCAAAAACGGACGGTGAAAGACTCGGCCCGATGGTTCTCCGAAGTCATCGCGACGAACGGGGCTTCCCTGGGCTAGCCACCGCTCTTCGGGCCGGAACTTCCGAGCGGCTTGTAAGCCTTAAACCCGACCCTCGCCATCCCCGTCCTCGGCACGGGATGGGACATGAACCATCGGTGCGCGAAGTGGTCTTGGAAGTCGGCGATGCCGAGCATCATCATTCCGAGATCGATGCCGATCACGTCGGGACTGCGCCAGTTCCGTCCGGGGTTGATCCCGTTCGCAAAGCCGTACTTTCCGTAGGCCGATGGATAGGCCGACTTGAAGTGCGCCGCGGCGGCTTGGCTCTCGAGCGGAGTGAACATGACGCTGGCGACGGCGCTCGTCGGGACGACCGTCCCATTGTCGACGATGTTGCCTGGTGCCCCGAGCGCCATGTAGCCGTCAGGCGTATCGCCCGCCGACAAGCCCCAGAACACGTCGGAGAACCCCGCATAGTGCTTCGGGTTGTTGATGCAGTATTTCCGGTTCGCCAAGGTCGCTTGCCGACCCTCTCCCCAATAGTCGTAACCCAGGCCGTCCCGCGTGTTCTGAAAGCTGAAGAACACGTGCGACATCTGGTGCATGAAGAGGGGTCCGCCGACGAGCATGTGGTAGCCGTCGTACGACACTTGAGGACGCGTCCAGGCCGTCCAGCAATTGGCGGGCATGGAGGGCCAATGGCCAAGGGCCAAGAGGTAGAGGCCCATCAGTTCGGAGTACGTGTCCCAGCGATATGGCAAGAAGCCCGATTCGGGTTTCCAACCCATGCAGAACGTCTGGGAAGCGGGCTTCGAACCTCCGTCCGTGAGCATCCACGACCAGTCGACGGCCGCGAGCATCGCGTCGACGTGCGACGTCACGGCCGGATCCTGGAAGTAACGTTCGGCCGTGAGGGCCCCCATGAGGAGGATCGCCGTATCGATCGATGACACTTCCGAACTCCAAACGCGTTGTCCCGTCCGCCAATCGACGAAGTGGTAGTACCACCCGTGGCTCTTCTGCCAGACGGTCCTGAGCGCATAAAGGGTCGCCTGTGTCCGGGCGAGCGCCGAAGCCCGGTCGGTCCATCCCCGCTCGGAGCCCAGGGCATAAGCGGACAAGGCGAAGCCTGTGGACGCGACGCTGGCCGTCGTGTACGAATCGCTCGAAACGAAGTTTGCGGCGCGGTCTTTCGTGAAGCCTGTCGAAGGGTGCGACTGCTCCCAAAAATAGTCGAAGGCTTTGTGGGCGAGCTCGTCGAGCAAGGGCTCGCCCTGCACCGGGAGAGTGATCGATGCGAGAGCGAGCGGGACGAGTGTCATGATCGGAGTCTGTCTCCGGTGGGGACTCCCCTAGGAGGCCCTAGGGGAGCCTTGTCGCTTCACGGTGTGACCGTGAAGTTGGCTTCGTCGACTTCCATGCACCAGTTCTGGGTGGAAACGACGCCGGTCGGTTTGATGCGGATGCGGGCCTTGAGCACCTGGTCCGGGCTCAGATAGCGGCTCAGCGAGCCGGTCGCTGCGAGGTCCCGCACGGTCAAGGTCGTATTGATCGCGTCGGTGCGGACGTCCGTGGTGCTGAAGTTGCTGATGCTCCAATCGTAAAGGTCCAGCGTCTGACCGAACTGTCCGCTGTTCGCCATGCGCGAGTTCACGTGGAACGCGAGGGCCGACAGCGTCGAGTAGTTGCAGGTGCCTTCGACTTCGATGTTGACGGGGTGCGCGTTCTGGTTCGGGACGACGAAGCGGCACATGCGGAACATGTCGCCGTCGGTCTTGAAGAGGCTCCGGTTGTTACCCGCGGTGTTCTTGCCGAGTTTGACGGTGACGGCCGAAGACAAGACCTTGTTCGCGTCGCACACGTAGATGTCGCTGAAAGTGCTCTTGCCCGCGTTGTTCGGGTTGTTCGGATCGTTGACCACTTGGAGGTAGCCGCCCACCTTGGTGTCCGGACCCATGAAGCCCTCGTTGTTGGCCCACGGAAGAGCGCCCGAGAAGTGGTTGTTGAACCGGTAGATCACTTTGTTGACGTTGTCGACCGGATCCAGGAAGTACGTGATGCTCATGTCGACGGTCGAACCCGTGACGTAGTGGTCACCCCACTGTGCCGTGAAGGAATAGAACGGGAACCCGCCCGCGAAGGCGGCGACCTCTCCGTTGTTCCCCGTCTTGATCAGGAAGATGTGGTCGTAGTTCAGGTCGTTCAGAAGCATCACGCCGGCTTCTTTGTTCTCGCCGCCGACGACTTCGAGCTTCACTTTGAACCCGTAGGTGAAGGAGGTGTTGAACAAGTACGGGTTCGCCCCACCGTCGTTGGACAGGAACCAAGCGTGGCGGTTGGCATAACCGCCGTCCGATCGGGAAACGTTCTGGTCGTCGATCACGACGCCGGGCCAAACGTTCGTGAACGTCAGGTTGCTGGCCGGAATGTCGTTCCAAAAGCGCGGGACGGCCTGCGTCGAATTGATCGTGGAAAGCTGTGCCGAGGACACGGCCGCCGTCAGGACTCCAAGGGCGATAAAGAGGGTTCTCATCTCCGTCATTCTCCAGTGAATCTGGGCTCAGCCTTTGAGCTCGACCGGATTGCTGAATCGTTTCAGCAACCAGCCGTTTCCAGTGTAGCACTTGGCCCTTTGAGGGAGTTGCCCGCAAGAATACGGGGTTATTTAGACCTGTCGTTTGCGTCCGAGTCCTGGAGACCGCCCTCGCGCGCAGGCGCGCGCAAGGTAACACTCCTTCGTGCCGATCCCAAGAGCCGTTTCAGCCGACCAAGCCGTCAAAGCGATCGCCAGCGGAGAACGGATCTACATCCACGGGATGGCCGCGCCGCCCCAACAACTTGTCAAGGCGATGAGCGACCGGGCCCCGGAACTCCGGGGCGTCGAGATCGTCCAGTTGCACACCGAGGGCCCGGCTCCGTACGCCGAGCCCGGTATGGAGGAGAGCTTCCGCGTGAACGCCCTCTTCGTCGGGGCGAACACCCGCAAGGCCGTCGACGAGGGCCGGGCCGACTACATTCCGGTCTTCCTGAGCGAGGTGCCCGCGCTCTTCCGAAACCGCATCTTGCCGATCGACACCGCATTGATCCAAGTGTCCCCTCCGGACAAGCACGGGTTCTGTTCGCTCGGAATCTCGATCGAGGCGACCCGGGCAGCCGTCCAGACCGCAAAGCGTGTCATCGCACAAGTGAACCGCCACATGCCGCGAAGTCACGGAGACGGTCTGATCCACGTCGACACGTTGACATCGATCGTGGAACACGACCAGCCGTTGCCCGAAGTCCTCGGCAAACCCGCCGGTGAGACCGAAGCCGCGATCGGGCGGCACTGTGCCGGCTTGATCGAAGACGGGGCCACGCTGCAAATGGGGATCGGAGCCATTCCCGACGCGGTCATCGCCTCGTTGGCCGGCCACAAGGACCTTGGCGTGCATACCGAAATGTTCTCGGACGGGCTCGTCGACCTCGTCGAGAAGGGCGTCGTCACGGGATCGCAGAAACGCGTCCATCCCGGCAAGATCGTGGCGACGTTCGTCCTCGGCTCGCAGCGCGTCTACGACTTCCTTGACGATAACCCGCTGGTCGCCATGCTCGACGCCGCATACGTCAACGACACGGCCGTCATCCGTCGCAACCGAAGGGTCACCGCGATCAACTCCGCCATCGAAGTCGACGTCACCGGTCAGGTCTGTGCGGACTCGATCGGCTGCCGGATGTATTCCGGGGTCGGAGGTCAGATGGATTTCATCCGAGGCGCGATGTACTCCGAAGGAGGCAAACCGATCATCGCCCTGCCGAGCGTGACGAACAAAGGAGAGTCCCGCATCGTCGGCATGCTGAAACCTGGAGCCGGCGTCGTGACGACCCGCGCCCACGTGCACTTCGTGGTGACCGAATATGGAGTCGCCGACCTCTACGGAAAGAACTTGCGACAACGCGCCGAGGCCCTCATCGCGATCGCCCATCCGGACCATCAAGAGGAGCTGGACAGGGCCGCCCGGGAGCGGTTCCGTTAGGACTCAGGGTTCGCAGACGATCCGGAAACCTGCGAATGGAGCGTCGGACAGCCACCAACGGCTCTTCGGGATCTGAGGATCGGTTTCCTGCCACGACGGGTCGAACCGTCTTCGTGTCAGGGGCGACTGCTTGTCCGCCGGATCCAGGAACGTCCCTCCGCAAACGAGGGCCGTTCCGTCAGCACTGACGGCCCACTCGCCCGTGTTCCCGATCATGTCGTACAAGCCGAGCTTGTTCGGCACCGTTTTGCCGACCGGGTGCGTCATGCGCTTGCTGTTCCCAAGGTACCAGGCCGTCTTCGGCAAGTCGTCGGCACTGACGGACCATGCGGTGCCTTCGCCGCCCCGGCACGCCACTTCCCATTCGGCTTCGGTCGGCAGGCGGTACTTTTTCTTGGTCTCGGCGGAAAGCCAGCGGCAGAACATCTCGACCGTCGTCGAACTCAGATTGATCGCGGGATAGCCGTTGTGACCCCATCCCAGATCCGGAAGGATGTAGCTCTTGCTGGGCCGTGCGATCGCGTCCGGCGCGAACGCGGTCTGATCGTAGGCCTTGGACGCCGGTCCACTGGCGATGAAAACGTCGAACGCTTCCCAGGTCGTTTCGGTCTTGGCGATGAAGAACGGCTTGACCTCGACCGCCTTGTCCCCGATCTTGACGGTCCCTCCAGGGACCGGGATCATGTCGATCTTGACGACCGACTTAGGTAGGGTCTCGACATAGGGTTCCAGCGCTTGCCGGGTGTTTTCGGCACCGCGGGACCGGGCATGGGCCATGGACACAGGATCGACCACGAGAGTCACGGCAAAGGTTGCGGCGGATACGGCGACGGCGGCGCGGATCGCCCGAACACGGGTCCGGTCTTTCATGATCGCTTGCATTTTGACGTCCGGGGCCGCCTTCCCGTTTTCAGGGTCCGGGACTGGTGATCTCGCACGGTTTACTTTTACCGAATACCACATGGGGATCGACGCCCGGCTCGTGGTCTACGCCCCGGACGAAGCCAAGGCCGTCAAGGCCTGCACCGCCGCGTTCGCCCGGATCGCCGAACTCGATTCGGTCATGAGCGATTATCGCAAGGACAGCGAACTCATGAGGCTGTGCGACAGGGCCGGACAGGCGCCCGTCAAGGTCTCACGGGACTTGTTCGTCGTCCTGACGCGGGCGTCCGAAGTTTCGCGCCGGTCGCACGGTGCCTTCGACGTCACGGTCGGACCGTTGGTCGCCCTTTGGCGCAAGGCGCGCAAGACCTCGGAGCTACCTGACCCCGGCGCGATCGCGGCCGCCCGCAAGCTCGTCGGCTGGCAAAAAGTCCGGCTGTTCCCGAGCCTCCGTAAGGTCAAACTCCTCTCGCCGGGAATGCGTCTTGATCTCGGCGGGATCGCGAAAGGTTACGCGGCGGACGAGGCTCAAAAGACCTTGAAAGCGAACGGCATCGGACGCGCCCTCGTGGAAATGGGCGGCGACATCGTCCTCAGCGGCCCGCCACCCGGAAAGAAAGGGTGGACGATCCGAGTGCCGAACGCAGGCGACGACCACGGACCGGTCGACATGACTCTGGCGAACGTCGCCGTTTCTTCTTCGGGAGACACAGAACAGTTCGTGGTCATCGACGGTGTCCAATACTCCCACGTCGTCGACCCTCGGACGGGAACGGCCTTGACGAACCGGGCCCAAGGTACGGTCATAGCGCGCGACGGGCTGACGTCGGACCCGCTGTCCAAACTCCTGACGATCCTTGAAGAAAAGGACTGGAAGAAGGTCTTGCGCGCGTACCCTTCGACGAGAGGGTACGCGCGCGTCTTGAAGGGCGGCCTTAATACTCGCGGGTCGGATTGAGGCCCGGTCGAGGAATCGGATACATGCCCTTCTCGTCGGGTTGGAGCGGTGCGGGCGAGTCTGCCGTCAAGGTGTCGAGTCCGGGTGCGAACTCGTGCTCGCAGTTCAGCATCGCGTCGTACGTGATCTCTTGACCCGTGTGCGCAGCCATGCGCCCCATGCTCGAAATCAAGCTCGCCTCGACCCCGTACCTGACCTCGTTGTAAGGCTTATCGTTCCGGATCGCCTCGATCAGCGTGTCCCACTCGTTCTGGTACGGGTTGGTCTGATCGGTCGACTGCCACGTGACGGCGTCCTCCGAAACCAGCTGACCCTTATAGATGGCGGACGGTCCGCCGCAGTCGTTAGCCCGGGATGCGACCGCCGACCCCTTCGTGCCGTGGATGAAGCTCGAGTACCGACCCATCGCTCCTTCGACGCAACGACCGTCGAAGAACATCTTCGTCCCGTCGGGATATGTGTACTCGACGGCGTACGTGTCCAGGTTCTGATCGACGAACGGTTGACCTTCGACCGACTGCTTGTAGTGCCGCCCGCCCACGGCTTGAGCGCTAACGGGCAGCGCGCCCTTCATCCATGACAGGTGGTCGACGATGTGGATGTAGAAGTCGCTGTAGCATCCGCCGCTAGCCCAGAGGAAGCTGTGGAACCGTCGGATCTGGTAGTCGAGGTCGGTGATGCCCTCGGGCTTGGGCGTGGACTCGAAGTAACCCGCAGGCCCGTGCATCCGGTAACCGCGCATCATGATGATCTCGCCCAGTTCTCCGTTCAAGATGCGGTCCCGCAGTTCGATCAACCACGGGGCGTGCCGCGACATCAGGCCGACGCCGACCTTTAGGCCTGCTGCACCGGCTTCTTCGGCCAGCTTCAGCATACGCACGCTCGTCGGCCCATCGACAGTCACCGGCTTCTCCATGAAAACATTGAGCTTCTTGTCGATGGCGTACCGGAAGTGCACCCAGCGGAACGCCGGCGGGGTCGTCAGGATGACCACGTCGCCCGGACGCAGGCAGTCCATGGCTTTCTGGTACGCGTCGAACCCGACAAACCGCCGGTCCGGAGGAACGTCCATAAGGGCGCCGACGCTCTTGTTCAGGTTTTCATAGCTGCCGTTCAGGCGGTCGCCGAACGCGTCGCCCATCGCGACCAGCTTGATCGGGCCCGATTTCGTCGAAAGCGCGTTGACAGCGGCCCCGCTGCCACGTCCGCCGCATCCGACGAGCGCGACCCGGATCTCGTCGCTGCCTCCGGGATGGACGTTGGGGAACTTGAATCCGGGCAGGACGCTGGCCGCGGCCAGGCCTCCCGTCGTCTGAAGAAAACGTCGCCTGGTCGTAGGCTTGCTCTGCTCGCTGCTCATTGTCGCGCCTTTAGGGTTGGGCCGGCCAAAAGAACGCCCTTTCGGGCCCGGCTCTTTCCGCCATTGTCATTATGCCAGCCCAGGACACGCGACGGCACCCTTCTTCGCCAAGGGCTCTCTAAGGAACGTCACGGCTTCAAGTCTCTCGGACGGATGCCCTTGACGTACCCGCCGAAGCCAAAACGGCTCGGACGGTAGTCACCGACGGTGCCGACGTCTTCTTTGCCCGTCAACTTCCGGTCCAGACCCAGCGCCCAGAAGACGGCATTGACCGAAAACCTCCGAAATCCCTCGTCCTGCAAGTCCGTAGCCGCTCCCATCGTCGTGACGATGACCCGGTTCGACGTCCCCCATTCGTTGGCGACGTTCCGGATCCATGCGACCGGCATCATCGGCGAGTTCAAGTCGCGCTCTTGGCCGCTCGCGTCTTTCTTCCTTCCCTTCGCGGGCGGATCCGTGCGGTCCATCCCGGACAGGACTTGGCCCCGTAGCAAGACCTCGGCGTCGGAGGGAGGTCGGGCTTCATAGACGTCCGTGTCTCCGAACACCGATGTGACCCCCTTGAGCACAGGATGGGACGACTTTCCCGGTTCGGGTAGGCCGAGGGTCGCTTGACGGCCATGGTCGCCCCAATGGCTGACCCAGTTCTCGCCGAGGACCTGCCCGCCGAACCCGCCGGGCCATTCCTTGCTCTTCCATCCGAACCTCTTGTAAGCGCTGGTCGATCCGTCGGCGTAGTCGAAGGCGTGCGTGCTCGTCCGTAAGGCGACGATCGGCTTCCCGCGGCGCAAGTAGTCGACGAAGTGTTTCATTTGCTCGTCGGGCCATTCGCGGAAGCGGAGCAGCATCACGCAAGCGTCGGCGCGGTCGAGGGCTTCAAGTCCCGGCTGATGGCCGTGACGGTCAGGATCGATCGTGCCGTCCTTGCCGATGGAGAACAAGACCGTACAGGTCGCGCCGAACCGGTTCGCAAGGATCTTCGCCAACTGGGGCAGCGCTTCTTCCGAGCGATATTCCTCGTCGCCGGCGAGAAGGACGATCCTTTTTCCTTTGGCCAGGCCGCTGCGGCCCGTGTAGACCAACGGAGGGTCGTCTTGCGCACAGGCCAGGGTCACGGCGGCTATCGTCGTCAACATCGGTTCAGCGGTCCTTTACGGGTACGACGTCCACTCCAGGCAAGGGGAACACGGCGTTCGGACGGTGCTCCTTTGCGAACAGGGCGACGGCCCTTTCGACGAGGTCGGGCCGGTCTTGAGCGAGGTCGTGGCTCTCGCCCGGGTCGGCTTCGAGGTCGTAGACCTCGATCCTCTGGGGTTTCGAACGGATGTTTGGGCGGACGGCTTTGAACCGGCCCCAGACGGCTGCTTGCATCGAAGTCGACTCCGGATATTCGAAGTACAGAGAACGGTGCGGTCGCGATTCCCGCCCCGTCAAGTCGGGCCAATAGCTCGATCCGTCGCACCTTGGCGCTTTGAGGCCCGCCGCATCGGCGAGGCTGACCAGACTGTCATAAGCAGCGGCGATGCGTCCACTGGTCCGCCCGGAAGGGATCCGGCCCGGCCAACTCGCGAGGAACGGTACGCGGATCCCGCCTTCGTACAACGTCGTCTTTCCGCTTCTCAAGGACCCGTTGGAGCGGAAGAACTCCCGGTCGACGCCACCGTTGAAAGTCGCACCGTTATCCGAAGTGAAGATCACGAGCGTCTCGCGTTCGAGACCTTTCGCCTTCAGCTTGTCAATGATCCGGCCGACGGTGTCGTCGAGGAACGCGATCATCGCGGCATATGTCGCACGCGGCCGGGCACAAGGGGCATAGCCCTGGTCGCCCAAGTAGGCCGCCGTGTCCCATTCCTTGGGAAAGCGGTCGACCCATTCCGCCGGTGCCTGAAGGGCCGCATGGGGGAGGGTCGGCGCGTAGTACAGGAAGAAGGGACGGCCGGCCGATGTGTCGATGAAGTCCAGGCAAGCGGCCGCTAGTTTCTCGCCCGCAAAGACCGGACCCGTGTACCGCCGGCGGTATTCGCCCTCGTCAGCGAGGGGCACCGAGATCCTTTGGTGTACGTCGAAAACCGGGTTTCCGAGCAGGTCCGGTTGCCGGTCGCTCCATAGGTAGGCCGGGTAGTGGTTGTGCGCCCGGCGCTGGCACAGGAAACCATAGAAGCGGTCAAAGCCGTGGTCGAGCGGGCTCTGGCCCGCCGACGTTCCTCCTAGACCCCATTTCCCGACTAACGCCGTCCGATATCCCGCCTTCTTGAACACCTCCGCGACGGTCGTTTCGGAAGCCGGCAGCGGCTCTTGGCCCTCGGGATCGTTCGGTCCGAATCCGCCCTGTTCGCGGTTCCCTCGGATTGCAGCGTGGCCTTGGTGCATGCCTGTCAGCAACGACGTCCGCGTCGGAGCGCAGACGGTACTGGCGGCATAGAATCGCGTGAGCCTGACGCCGCTTCGGGCCAGTCCGTCGAGGTGGGGAGTAGGGATCTTCGATTGCCCATAGCATCCGAGTTCGCCATAGCCGAGATCGTCGGCCATGACGTAAACGATGTTAGGACGGGGAGGAGGAAGTGCGACGGCGGCCGCCAGAACAGTGAACATGTCTTATCTTACAAGTTCAAGCCGGCTAGCCGCCGCCTCTGGCGACACCGCCGGTCAGGCGCTCTTCTTGTCGTCGCTTTCGTATTTTGACGGGCACTTGACCAGCATCTGTTTGGCGTGGAAAACCCCGTCTTTGTGGGTGCCGATGACGACGACCTGTGTCGCCGTCTCCAAGTTCGACTGGGGCGGACCCGTATAGACGACCGGCATCGATCCCGATTCGTCCTTCAGGTCGAACCGGACTTCTTGCGCCATGATGTTCCGCTTCAGGGTCTTCGGCACGATCTGGCCGGCGACGTGGACGGTCGCGCCTCTGTCTTGAGACTCCTTGATCGTCACGTAGGGCGAGGAGTTGTTGACGAATGCCGCCGTCAAGGCGGCCGTACCTGCGACGGCCAGACCGACGGCGACGATGGCTCCGATTTTCATAATGTCCTGTCCAGATTGTACGCGCTAAGGAGTCTCCTTCGGATCGTCCGCACCTCCGCTTTGAGGCTTATCGTCTGTCGGTGTTTCGACCGACTCGGACGGTTCGTCGGATTCGGACGACTGAGGCTCTGACGTCGGTTCCGGACCGGTCTCGGCCGGTCCCGTATCCGCACTCCCTGCTTCCTGAGCCTTGAGCCTTGCCAACTCGTCGCCGTGTTCCTCCTCCATCACGCTCTCGGGCAACGTCCCCGTGATGAAAACGGGGTTCATCGGGAAGTTGCCCGGTTTGAAGTGGGTGTTATAGATGTGCCACGTGACGATCGTCAAGAACGCAAGGACGGCTTCGTCCGCATGGGCGATGTAGGCCAACGGGATGCCCAGTTTCGGCAAGAAGGCCCCGAAGTACACCGGGAACCAAAGGATCAGGCCCGAGAAGACCATGATCGGCATACCCCAGTACACCGCGAAGTAGTCGAACTTCTCACGGAACTGGAACCTGTCGAACGACGGTGGCTCCTTCTGCATCCCGAGGTGGTACTTCACCGTCGACGCAACGTCGGACAAGTCACGCTTTCTCGGCCACATTGTCCATGATTCAAAGGAGAAACCTGCACGTTTCCATCGAACGAACAGTTCGATCGTATGGTAGATCCAGAGAACGATCAGGACGACCGCAGCGATCCTGTGGGCCAGGCGCATCGTGTCCATGCCGCCCATGGCCATGTAGATGCCACGCAAGACGTCGTTCTTCGGATAGCGGATCGGCATGCCGGTCACGACGAGCGCCGTGAAGCTGATGATCATCGTGAAGTGCTGGATCCGCTGGGACGCCGTGAACCTCGGGTACAGCTTCCCGGCTTCGGCCTTCGGCCTCTTCCCTTTTGTCGCGAGATGCGCACCGACGCCGATCACGGCGAACACGACGGCTGCGACGGTCGTCGTCAACCCGACGGGCTTGTTCAAGACCGCGAGCGTGATCGAAGCGACGATCGACAGGAAGCTGAGCGCGATGAAGACCGCCACGGTCGGCGACACTTCGGTCTTCTTGGGCCCGAAAAGTGCGACGCGCATATCGAACGCGATCCCGAGCAAGAGGATGGCGAGGACGCCGAACGTCAGGACTTTGAAGAAGAGTTCGGTCGCCCCGAGGATCGGGTCTTCCTTGACCGCAAGGTGAAGGTGGCTGAAGCCAGAGTTCGCGAAATTCTGGGTGGCGCCGACGTGGCACCCGGCTTGCCCGCAAGTCTTGGCCACGTTGGCCACATTGACCGTCGAGGCGGGATCGCTCGATTTCTTGACTCCGTGGGCGGTATGGCAGTCCATGCAGACCGCCGTGTCCTGCTTGTCGAATCGGAGCAGGGCCTTACCGTGGAAGCTGGCTTCATAGGACGACACGGCTTCGACGTCCACATGGTTCCGGGCCATTTTCTCCTCGTCGCCGTGGCACGTGGAGCAGACCTTCACCAGGTCTTTCCTGGCGCCTCCTTTCGGGTTCGAGACGGCGTGAGGATCGGCACCGGCGTGACACGTCACGCACGTCGGTACGTCGCCCTTGTTCCTCGCCGCGTCTCCATGGACGCTGGCGGCAAGGGCTTCTACGGCTTCGCTGTGGCAATCGCCGCAGGACACTTTGGATTCGAGCATCGCCTTCGTGTGAGGCGCGTCGGGAGTGAAGCTCGAGTGACAGTCGGTACAGTCGGCCTCCTTGTGAGGAGACTTCTGAAGCGAGGCGACATGGACGGCCGGACCGCTCTCTGCGGCCGGATCGTGGCAGTCAAGACAGGCCTGGTTGGCCTCGCTGACTTTGGTCTCAACGGGAGGTTCGTCGGTCGGCGGAGCCTGTTGTGCGAAGACCCCGACCAGGGCGAACGGGACAAGGGCCAGGAGGAGGGGAAGTGTCCTTCGCAACGCTGCAGTCCATTTTCTCGGTGCTTTCGTCCTTGTTCCCATCCGTTGTTCCGTCCGCTATCCTGGTTGTGGTCGTGGCCCCTGTCCAAGGGGCGGTCGTCGACGGTTACGCGCCGGGGTTCTTGTCGGCTTTGATCTCGTCGATGTTCTTCTTGCCGTCTTTGTCCGAGTCCAGGCCTTCGACCTTGGAAAGGACCGCTCCGGTGAGCTTCTTGGCACCGGCGGCCTTCATCGCCGCGTCAAGGTCTTTGCCATAGGCGTTGAGCTTGCCGCCCTTCGCGCCGGCGTGGCAGACGGCACATTTGGCTTTGCCCAAGGCGGACGTGTCCTTCACGCCGTACTTGTCGCTGAAGACTTTGGTGTAGGACGAGAGGGCCATGGCCAAAACGGCAAAGCCCATGACGGTGCAGGTGATCAGTAGTCTTTTCATCGTGTATCTCCGAGTGCGGTTGTGATCAAGTCGGCGGCCTGGGGGATCCGGCGGGGCGCTTCTTGCACCTCGGCCCGGGCGACCCGGACAGGCCTCCTATAGAAAGCGGCGAAGAACCCGGCGATCGTCATGATGCCGGTGCCGATCCAGACCAAAAGGGTCATCGGCTTGTGATAGATCTCGAGGGGGTACATCGGGGTCTTCAATTGGACCCTTAAGGTGACGGACTTGTCGGCCGCGTTCATGCCGACCATAGCGAGCTCCATGTTGTCGTCGAGCTGCGCCGGGTGGAACTTGGGCTCTCCGCCGCCGATCTCGAACTTCGGCGTCACCGTTTGGGTCGGCCCGCCTCCTTCGACCTTGATGACGGCCCCGAACGTCGTCCCGTCCATGCCCGCCTCCCCTTCGCGGGTCATCTTTTCATAGGTGAACGTGAGGCCGCCAAAGCGGGTCTTCTCACCGACGGCCAGGGTGGCGTCCTCGCTCACGTTGGTCTGCGGCTGTCCGAGCGAAACGTACGTGTCCATCAGGACGCCGCGGTGGATGTACGGCCAGACCATGGCGGTCTCTTGTCCGTCCCCCATCATGACTTTGTAGAGCCCGGGTTCGGCCGTGAACAAGGGCTTGGCCTTGTCCTTCGAGCCGTAGACGTCCAACTTCAGTTTGTTGTCCCGGTCGTGCTCGTCCGACGTCATCCCCTTGTAAACGACCTGGTAGTCCAGAATGCGCGCCGGATGGTCGGACATCAAGACCGACCTTCCCTTTTGCTCGAATCCGCGGGACACGATCAGCCCCGCCATGAGCACCGCCACCCCGAAGTGGGACATGAACGATGCGACGCCCATTTTGCTTCTCCTAAAGGTTTGGACGACCCGGATCAGGTTCGCGACCAAAACCAAGACACAAGTCCCGAAAAGGACCATCATCCAGGCCAGCGCGACCTTGGGGTCGGCCTCACGGCCGAACATTTGGATCGAGGGCGAGAGGTTGATCGACTGTTTGAACGGGGAGACGACCGTCGCGAAGAGTGCGAGTCCGGCCAGCCCGACGGTGACGCAGACCACCGTATACACTTTGTTGAGCAAGTCCTTCCCCTGCCCGGTCCTCCAGGACACGAACGGTGTCACCGCCATGAGCACCATGAGGGGGACGAACACCCACGGGAGGACCTGATGGTACATGGCTTCCTCGACCACCCTGGGCTTTTCCCCTTTCAGCGCCATGACGAGCGGGACGCTCATCCCGATCAAGGTCGCGGCGCCCATGACGATCAAGGTCGTGACGCCGAGCATGTAGTAGTGCTCGCGAGCGGCCCCCTTGACCGGTGCCTCTTCGACGGCGGCCTTTCGGTTCTGGACCGCCCGGAAGCCCCACAAACCGACGAACCCGACGGTACTGACGCCCATGACCGTGACGAGGAGTTTCAAAGCCGACCGGTCCATCTCGGCGAAGCTGTGGACGCTGGCGTCGCTCAAGAGTCCCGACCGCGTCAAGAAGGTGCCGTAGACGAAGACGATGAAGGGCAGGCCCCCAAGGAGGAGGTTCGTCATCTGCCATTTGCGCTTCGTGACTTGGACGATGATCCCGTGGATCAGGGCGAGCGCCATGCACCAGGGCACGAAGCTCACGTTTTCGACGGGGTCCCACATCCAGAAGCCGCCCCAACCGAGCGTCTCATAGGCCCAGAACCCGCCCATACAGAGCCCGACACCGACGAGAGTGGCGGACACGATCGCCCATGGCCGGACGATCGGCACCCACCCTTCGAAGTCGCGCTCGCAAAGCGCGGCGAAGGCCAGAGCGAACAGGGCCGTCAGCGAACCGAAGCCAAGGAAGATCGTCGGCGGATGGATGATCACCCAGTAGTTCTGCAGCGACGGCGCCAGTCCCAGTCCCTCGGCAGGGACGAACGGACGGCCGGCGATTTCGTTCAATTTGAACGGCGACTCGAAAGCGAGGATCGCTGAGATACAGCCGAGAAAGAACGCGAACGCGGTCGTATACCAGCGTTTGTACGATCCTGTCTTCCCGACCGTGAGCAATGCGAAAAGGGCCGAACACGCGGCCCAGAGGAGAAAACTGCCCTCCTGTCCGGACCAGATCCCTGCGATCCTATAGCCGAGCGCGTTCTTCGTGTCGGCGTGTCCATAGACGTAGGCGAATTCAAAGCGGTTGTCCGCGAAGAGAACGGCGAGGGCCCCGAAGGATCCGAGGACCGCCGCACAAGCGGCCACGAACGCCATGGAACCGGCTTTGGCCAAACGCGGAAATCGCTTGGAGAGCATCCAAGCGAGGACCGACAGGGCGAAGAGCGCCGCCGCGCCAATGATGAAGAACCGACCGGCCGCGCCCAATGCCAACGACCATGACGGGGGTTGGACGAGGTCGGTCAGGTTCAGTTCGTTCATGTTCGGAGGTCGGAGTCGGGATCGGAGTCCGGGGCCGTTACCGGCCCCGGACCGTCAGGGTCACTTCAGGCCCATCTCCGCACGGGCGGCACGCGCCCGGTCGGATTCGATCAACTGGTACTGCTGGTCACGCGTCAGCTTGGACTTGCCAGGCTTCGTGACGTTCAGTCCGTCCATGTTGGTGTTGGCCACCGTCAACAGGTGCTTGGCGTACGGGGCGTTGTGGACGCCGTAATCGCCGGACCGGATGACGAAGTAGTAGTTGTAGCGAGCGCGTTTGATCTCGATCGGAACGAGCGCTTGGTCGGGCGGGGTTCCGCCTTCGCCCGTGATCGTGCTCGTGTACTCCCAGTAGAGGGAGTTGCCGAACTCGGACTGGGCCCAAGTCTCCATTCTCGTCCTCAGGGCCACGAGGCTCGCGAGGATCTCGGTCTTGATCGTGTCGGACCGGGCCGCCGCGTCAGACGCGGTGTGGCACGGGGCGCACCCCTTGTCGAAGCTCACCGTGAAGGTGTGCCGCGAATCGGGCATGTGGCACTTCGTGCACTGGCCGGGAGCCTGCGCGTGGGCCGTGTTCCGTTCCACCGCACCGTTGCCCTCGACACCGCCGAAGCCCATCAGCATCTGCATCTGGTTGCTGTCGTGCATGCTCGGGCGGGTGGTGCTGGCGTTCAACCGAGTGTCGCTCGGGTTCGTGCCGCGGCCGTTGTGGCACTGCGCACAGATATGGTCGTAGTTCGTAAAGACGTCGGCCGTCTTGCCGGCGCCGATGTCGGTCGTGTCGGTGTTGAACACCTTGCGGCGCAACTGCACCTGTTTGCCGTCGGCACTCAGGTTCTCCGTGTTGGCGTGCGGGTCATGGCACGTCACACAGTCCGCCGAGTGAGGCGCGACGGTCAAGGTCGCTTCCGCGATCTCACGGATCTCGTCGTCCGTCGCCTCGGCCAGGTCTTTGCCGCCTTCGTTATAGACGGCCCTGACGAGCCCGCTGTGGCAGGAGATGCACCGGGACGTCCGACCGTAGCGGTTCGGGTCCTGGATGGCTTCTTCCACCGGGTCGGCCAGCAGCTTGCTGTGTTGCGAGAAGCTGAATTCGTCGGCGATCGGGCCGTGGCACTGGGCGCACACGACAGGCGATCCGGCCTTCGGGAACGTCAGGATGTTCTCTTTGGTCGGATTAGCCTTGTGGGCTCCGCCCGGGCCGTGGCAACTTTCGCAGGTGACCCCTTTGGTGAAGTGCGTGGTGTCTTTCCAATGACGGTAGATCGGGTCGTCCGGGCTCTTTCCGCCGTGGCAGGCCGCGCATGCGTCGGCGCCGATCGACTTCGAGGCCTTCTGCTCGTCGCTGAGCAAGGCCAGGAACTGTTCGGACGTGTTACCGCCTCCGCCGCCACCGCCGCCCCCAGCGGTCGATCCGCCCACGCCGCCACAGCTCTGGAGCGCCAGCGCCGCGGCCACGATGGGAATGCACGCGAATAAGGACATGAACCATCGGTTCTTCATCTTGTTCCTCCGCTAAACGTGGTTATCTCTTTCTCCTCATGGGCGCGGCTAGAACCGCACCGAAAAGCGGGCCGAGACGATGGTCGTCCGATAGCCCGTCAGGTCGTAGAGGCGGTCGTCCTTTTGCCAAGGAGCGACCACCAGTTCCAGGTCGTGGGCCGGCGAGAGGCGGCGGCGGACGCTGAGCGTCAACCGGGTGCCGCGGACGTCACCGGATTCGTAATGGTCCAGGTTCGCAGAAGCCGAGAGCGACGGGTCTTGCGACCAGTTCAGCCCGACGGCGTACGTGCGGGAGTTCGGGAAATAGAAGTCGAGGTCGCCGCCGGCCGGATCGCCGCCCGTGACGCGGAAGTCGTCAGCCGAGAACTCGGCGTAAAGGTTGACGGCCGGGTTGACCACGTAGCTTCCACCGAACACGACGTTGTTCCAGCCGACTTCGACGTCGCGCTGGGAATTCTTGTTCATGCGGTACGTGTAAGCGCCGTAGGCCGAAACGGTTTCATTGCCCCAGTCCGCCTTGGCCTGGAACATGGCCCTGTCGTCCCAAAGGAGCTGCCGCGTGTCGGTCGTGTTCATCACGGCCGTTTCGCGGAAGTCCTCCCAGGATCCACGGAACGTGACGCGGGCCGGGCCGAGGCGGCCGGAGAGCCGGGCGTCGTAGAGGTTCGACTTCGGAACGTCCACGAACGTGTGGTCGGTGCGCATCCGCTCCGATTCCTTGTGCTGGAAGCCCACTTGGAGGGACCAGCCCGGGAAGCGGTGTAACAGCTTCGCCCCTGAGACCAGGCGCTTCTGGACGAACGCGTTGCGGACGTTCGGAAGGTCGAGGTCTTGGCGGCCGAAGCGGAACTGCAGGGTGGTGTCCGGGCCCATGTCCCAGGCGCCGCCCAAAGCGTACGTCTTGACCGTGCTGTCGTCCAAGCCGGCCTGCATGATCCTGGAGTAAGCGAGTTGGCCGTCCAGGCTGAACGTATCGCCGAAGTCCCGGCCGTACGAGGCCCCGATCGTCCGTTGGAGGGAATCGGGCCGCACGCCGTTGTCGTCGGTGGTCTTCCGTTCGGCGGCCGACACGTCCAGGTGGCCGCCGAAGACCGTGCCGCCGACGCCGCCCGCAATGAGCCGTGAGGACACGTTCTCGTTCTCTTTCGGAGCCGGATATTGGGCGTTGCGCTTGTCGGCCCTATAGGTGACGAAGGCGCCGAAGCCCGGCGTGAACGAGTGTTCGAGCGAGAACTGGGACTCGTTGTCCGTGCTCGGTTCGAACGTCCGCCAGTCGTCGACGTAATAGCCGAACTCGGAGCGGTGCCCACGGAAGACCGTGTGCCCTTTGTTGAAGGCGATGAAGGCGCCGAGCGTGTTGTCCTGCTTCGGCATACCGCTCATCGCGAACCGGGCGTAAGGGAACGACGCGTCGCCGGGATGGACCAGCCGCAGATAGTGCAGCGCCAACCCCTCAGGGACCCGGGCTCCGTAGCTGAGGGCCGTGTTCGACCGGAAACCCGTGTAACCGATCGAAACCTCGTTCAACTTTTCACGTTCGGGCGCCTTTTCCGTTTCTTGCGCTTCCGACCCTTCGGTCGGAGCCGTGTCCTGCGCCCTGGCCCCGATCGCTGTCAGTGCCAAGACCGCTAGCGTCGCCGTCGAAAGCCATGATTGTCGTTTCATCGGTTCTCCTCCTTCAGGGTTTCAGGAATCGTGGATCGCTGTTGCTTCCGTGCGATGCGACGTGGCAACCGGCGTTCCAGCAGTTCTGGCCAGGGTAGTGGACGGCCATTTTGTCGGTGTGGCACTGGGCGCAAAGGCCTCGCGTCACGGAGTTCAACATCTTCGGATTGTTCGTACCGTGCGGTTTGTGGCATTCCTGACAACCGTCGCCGGTGAACCCGGCGACCGGGTCGTGCTCGTAGAGGAACGGTCCCGCCTTTTCGGTGTGACAGGTCACGCACTTCCCCTTGTAGGCGTCGTGGTTGACTTTGGCGTTCTTGTTCGCGTGCGGCGAGTGGCAGTCGCTACAGGCCATCCTCCCTTCCGGGACCGGATGGTGGCTCGCGCCGCGGAACTCCGCGTTCGCCGACGGGTGGCAGGATCCGCACAACGTGGCCTCGTCCGCCTTCAGCATGAGCTTCGGCTCGACTTTGGCGGCGAAGACGGGCGCCCTCGGGTCTTTCTTCAAGGCGCCGTGGCCGAGTCCTGAATCCGTGTCGGTATGGATCTGGTGGCACGACACGCACGACAGGTCGGCGCGCGCGTGTTCCGTCCGCTTCCAATGGCTGGCCGACATGGTCTTTTCATGGCAGCGCATGCAAGCGGCCGAGGACTCCTTGGGGGTCATCTTCGTGTACGAGATGACTTCCGGGTTCTCTTCGGCCTGATGGATGCGTCCTGGACCGTGACATCCCTGACAACCGTGCTTGTCCGGCGGCAGGCTATCGTCGGAAACGAGAGCCGAGTGCGGCGAGGCCGGGAAGTTCGCCACGATCTTTCCGTGGCATTCGGCGCACGCCTCCTCGTTCATATAGTCGTCCGGCGTAGCGCGCGCGAAGAGCTTCTCGGCTTGCGAGGCACCCTTCTGCTGGGCTGTCCCGGTGAAGCCGAAAGACAGCATCGCGACCCCTATCGCAAAGAGCAACGCTTGAAACTTCACTGGCCTTTCCTCCCTGACTTGGCGGTCTTTCCTGATGCCCCCGAGGCTCGGTGGCCGCCATTCGGAATATAGCGAAACTGTTCTCCTGTTTTCAGGTGAAACAGGAGAAAAACGGCAAGCTGTCCTCCGAAAGGACGACATCCGGTAAGCCGGAAGTCTCGGTGATTTGGGGCGAGGGCGTTCATGTCCCTTATTTCGGAAGGTGCAGGCTTCGGACGATGCAGACCACGGACACGTCGTCCCCGTCGCCGATCGCAGAAAGGTTGGCGGCGATCGGCATCTCGATCCCGCTCCGGTGGAGGCCGATCGTAGCGATATGGTCTCCCATGGCCCTACGGCTCGGACTCTCCATATAGCTGTTAAAGTGAGAGTCGTGCGCCGACCGGAAGGCGTTCGGGACGAGGTCCGACACGGGTCGGCCCGTCAAATCGTCGACTTCCCAACCGAACAGGTCCGCGGCCGATTCGTTGACCATCTGGATGATGCCGTCGGACCGGACGACCATGATGGCGTCCGGAGCCTGCTCGAGGAGCAAGCGGTAGAAGCGGTCTTCTTGGGAGCCCGCCAAGGGCGCGAACCGCGACCGGTCGCCGTTGGTGTGCGCGATCTCCTGTTTCAGGACGGTCGCGACCAGTTCCGTGCGGCTGTTCCGGCCGAGCTTCGCCCGGATCCGCCGCCAGTACGTCTTGACGGTCGCTTCGCTGATGCCGAGTCGGACTGCAATGGCGCTGTCGGTCAAACCTGCGGCGGCACACTTCAAGAGTTGTCGCTCGCGCACGCTCAGCGCCGGTCGTCTCGTGAGGGTCATGCTTAGACCGATCTTATCAGCCGGTTTCCGGCATGACCGGCGTCCGACGAGGCTGGAACCCCCACCCGGAGCTTTCTGTGAACTTTGGCGTCGGTCATACCAATGACGCCCAACTGCCGACGCCTGGAGACCCAAGACCGGCGACCCGACCCAGCGAATGTTCAGGGATGGCCGGGAGGAACGGCGAAAGCGAGAAAACCGGGCCGGAACGACGGACCGCGTGACCGGGCGCTGCGGACGACACGGCCCGCCACGATCAGGAACGCTCCGGACGACTGGAGCGGGTCACCCTGGACCACGCCTTGACGGTGCCCCTTCCACGCCGCCCGGACACCGCCCGTCACCGATTCCCAGGACAAGACGTCCCGAAAGCGGTACGTGCCCAAGCCGAACGCGGCATAGAGCTCGCGCTCCGGATCCGAGAACAGAAGCACGTCGCCCAATCCAAATGGGCGGAAAAACGCCGCTGCCTCTGCCTCGCTCCCTTGATGGACGAACGCCAACTGCGTCCCGACCGCATCGATCTTCGGACGGAGCTTGGCCAGGTCCGAGACCGTTTCGCGGCAGAACATTCACCCGAAGTGCCGCAAGAAAACGAGCAAGACGGGAGCGTCGGCCGAAACCGCCCGCAACGTCCGAACGGCAAGCGCCCCGTCGACGGGCAGGTCCCAGACGTCCGTCGCCTGCATCGGGTCACGCACCGCTGCGCAGGAACGTGCCGTCGTGAAGTTCCCTGTACGCCTGCTGCAGTTCGGCCTGCGTGTTCATGACGATCGGACCGCGCCAAGCGACCGGTTCCCGCAACGGTCTACCGGAGACCAGGAGGAACCGGACGCCTTCGTCGCCCGCCTCGAAGGTCACCTCGTCACCGGACCCGAACAGGACGAGCGACCTGTTATCGGCGTCAGGGCCGCCCGAGGAGACCGAAGCGTGACCGGTCAGACCGAACTCGCCGATATCGTCCGTAGGGACAGGCTGGGCTTCGGAAGCGTCGCGGAACGAAGCCGCCCCTGCGAAAACGTAGGCGAACGCTTGTCGCCGGGTATCGATCGGCAAGGTTTTGCGCCGACCGGGAGCGACCGAGACGTCCAGGTAAACGGGCTCGGCCGCAATCCCGTCGACGGGGCCCCGCTTGCCCCAATACTCTCCCGCCACGACCCGGATCCGCGTACCGTCGTCGTCGACCGCTTCGGGGATCTCTTCGGATTTGATCTCTTGGTAGTGGGGGGCCGACATTTTCTGCGACGACGGCAGGTTGGCCCAAAGCTGGAAGCCGTGCATTCGCCCGTGCTCGTCACCCTGAGGCATTTCCTGGTGGACGATCCCGCGTCCGGCCGTCATCCACTGGACGTCTCCGGCCGAGATCGTTCCACGGTTACCCATGCTGTCGCCATGGTCGACCGTGCCTGCCAACACGTAGGTGACCGTTTCGATCCCTCGGTGAGGGTGCCACGGGAAGCCGGCGAGGAACTCTTCGGGAAGGTCGTTCCGGAAATCGTCGAACAACAGGAACGGGTCGAAGGCCTCGGTGTCGCCGAACCCGAAGGCTCGGTGGAGGTGGACGCCGGCCCCCTCGATCGTGGGGACGGCTCGTGACACGGATCGGACCGGACGGATCGACATGTTCCTATTCCTTACGCCGGAGGCCGATCATACACTCCGGTCCCGTGGACTTTGGCGACTCTAGAAGGACCAACGTCGTCCCTCCCGTGCCAGAATGCCGCGTGTTCGCCCGACCTCTCGCGGCTTCGATCGCACTTCTTTCGTCGTTGGCCGCCTGGGCCGACGTCACGTCCCCCAAGGCCTTTCTCGGATTCGACGTGTGCGCGGACTATATGCTCGCCGACTATGGTCAGCTCAGCGCGTATTGGAAGCAGTTGACCAATGAGTCCGACCGCATCCGCCTCGTTTCGATCGGCAAGACGGAAGAAGGCCGCGACCAGCTCATGGCGGTCATCACCGACCCGATGAACGCGCGCCACCTCGAGTCGCACCGGAGGGCGAGCGCGCGGCTCGCCCTTGCCGAGGGGTTCAAGTCCGACGCTGAAGCCGAAGCCGTGGCGAAGAAGGCCAAAGCCGTGGTCTGGATCGACGGCGGGCTCCACGCCACCGAGACGATCTCGACGCAGTCCCTGATCGAGACCGCCTATCGGCTCGTGAGCGCTCAAGACGACGAGACGAAGCGGATCCTGCGCGACTGTATCGTGCTGCTCGTCCATGCGAACCCGGACGGCATGGATTTGGTCAGCAAGTGGTACATGCGCCGGGCGAAACCGGAAGAACGGTCCTTGATCGGTGTCCCGCGGCTCTATCAAAAGTACGCTGGCCACGACAACAACCGCGACTTCTACGCGAGCAACCTCGCCGAGACGCGGAACATCAACCGCGTGCTTTATCGCGAGTGGTTCCCGCAGATCGTCTACAACCACCATCAGAGCGCGCCCGCCGGCACGATGATGTTCGTCCCGCCCTTCCGCAGCCCGTTCAACCACAACGTCGATGCGCTCACCCAGATCAGCACCGACCTCGTCGGGACCGCCATCCACCAGCGACTGATCGCCGAGGGCAAACCTGGTTCCGTGATGCGCAGCGGCGCGAACTACAGCGCGTGGTGGAACGGGGGCCTTCGCACGACGACGTATTTCCACAACATGGTCGGCATCCTCACCGAGCTTTGGGGGTCGCCGAACCCCGCCCAGGTGCCGTTCCGGCCCGAGCGTCAAGTCCCGACGAGCGACCTCCCGCTTCCCGTGACGCCGGGCTTGTGGCACGCGCGTCAGTCGCTCGAGTACGAGATCACCGCGAACCTGGCCGTCCTCGACTACGCGAGCCGCCAGCGCCAGACGCTCTTGATGAACATCTACCGCGCCGGGCGGAACAGTATCGAACGCGGGTCGAAGGACACATGGACGCGGTACCCCTCCCGCATCGCATCGGAAGGTGCCAAGGCCCTGTCCGACCCGAAGTTCCGGGACGCCCGGGCGTATGTCGTTCCGAGCGACCAACCGGACTTCGCGACAGCGACGAAGTTTGTGGAACGGCTCTTGATGACGGGGATCAAAGTGGAACGCGTGACCGAAGCCCGTCCGGGCGCTCCCGTCGGGTCGTTCGTCGTCCGGACAGCTCAGGCGTTCCGGCCGCACGTCCTGGACATGTTCGAACCACAAGACCATCCGAACGACCTCCAATATCCGGGGGGTCCGCCCGTCCGACCTTACGACAACGCGGGCTACACGCTCGCCTTTCAAATGGGCGTCCGGTTCGAACGGTTGACCGATGCGGTGGAACTCAAGACCGAGCCCGTCGGGCCGACCGTCAAAGGCAGCGTCCCTATAGCCGGCTCCGGGCGATGGTTGACCGCGTCCGCGTCGCAGAACGACGCGTTCACCTTTGCGAACGCCATGGACGCCGCGCACGTCCCGGTCGCACGAGCCGTGAACGGCGCGTTCGCGGTCCCGGACAATGCGGAAGCGCGCCGGGTCGTCGCGACATTGGACTGGGGACGGTTCGAACCGACGGACGCCGTCGCAGACACCTCGCCTTATAAGAGGAAGCGCATCGGGCTTTGGGACACCTACGGCGGATCCATGGACTCCGGGTGGTTGCGCTACACGCTCGAGAAGTTCCGCTTCGACTTCCGACTGCTCTTCGCACCGGAGATCAACGGCGGCTCGCTGTCGGCGAAGTTCGACACGGTCGTGTTCCCCTCAGGCGCTGTCCCTTCGACCGTGCGGACAGCGACGGCCAATCCGCTCCTCGACGATCCGACCGTGCCGCAGGAATGGAAGAACCTGATCGGGACGATGTCTCAGCAGGGGCTCGATGCCCTGAAGTCGTTCGCGAGAGACGGGGGCACCATCGTCGCGATGGGCTCGTCGGCACTGCCTTTGGCGAAGCATCTTGGGCTTCCCGTCGAAAACGCGTTGGAAGGCGTCCGAGACGCCGACTTCTTCGTTCCCGGTTCCGTGCTGAGGATCCGACTCGACCCGGCCAGCCCCTTGTGCAAAGGGCTCCCGGAGCAGCTCGACGTCATGTTCGACGAAAGCCCCGCGTTCCGGCTGAAGGGAGACACCGGACGGGCCGCATGGTTCGATACCGAAACGCCGTTGAGGTCCGGTTGGGCCTGGGGTCAGAAGAAGCTGAAGGACGCCGATGCCGTCATCGACCTGCCGATCGGCAAGGGGCGGGTCGTCTTGATCGGGCCGGAGGTCAACTTCCGGGCGCAGTCGGACGGCGCTTATAAGATCCTGTTCAACGCGCTCTCTTGACCCGCGCACGGCCAAGCGTCGCGAGGTTAAACTGGCGTCCGCAGGCAAGACATGGCAAAGGACATGACGCGAAGGGACGTTCTGAGGGGCACGGCGGTCGCCGCCGTCGGCCTAGCGGTCGGAAGGGTGCCGGCATCGGCTTCGGTCGTCGGCCCCACCGAAAGCGGTGAAGGACAGCGCCGGATGGGAGAGAAGCTCCGCGTCGGCATCATCGGTTGTGGAGGTAAGGGTTGGAGCGGCACGGAACAAGCGGCCGAGTTCGGCGAGATCGTCGCGCTCTGCGACACCGACGTCAACGACCGTTCCAAGGCGCTCTTGGCGCACCCGCGCGCGAGCACGTTCGAAGACTATCGCGAGATGATCGCGGCAATGAAAGGCAAGGTCGACTGTGTCGTGGTCAGCACGCCCGACCATCACCACGCCCCCGCTTCCGCCCTCGCGATGAAAGCGGGCATGCACGTCTATTGCGAAAAGCCGCTGACCCGCACGATCTGGGAAGCGAGACAGCTGCAAAGGATCGCGCGCGAGAAAAAGGTCGCGACGCAAATGGGCAACCAGAGCACGGCGAGCACCCCGATGCGCAAGACGGCCGCCCTCATCCGCAAGGGCACGTTCGGCAAAGTCAAAGAGGTCTACCTCTGGACCGACCGCGCCTCCGGCTGGTGGAAACAAGGCGTCGACCGCCCCGCGCCCGGCACCGCCCCGAAGACCTTGAACTTCGACCTCTGGCTCGGTCCCCGGCCCGACCGCCCCTTCGCCGAAGGCTATCACCCGTTTTCATGGCGCGGCTGGTGGGATTTCGGGACCGGTGCGCTCGGCGACATGGGCTGCCACATCTTCAACATGCCGTTCATGGCGCTCGACTTGCGCGACCCGCTGACGGTCCAAGCGCAAACGAGCGGCCACAACCGCGACAGCTTCCCCGCTTGGTCGATCGTCACCTATGAGTTCGGCGAGCGCAACGGGCGGGCGCCGCTGAAACTGACCTGGTACGACGGCGGCAAGAAACCGCCGGCCGAGCTCGTGCCAGGCTTCGAGATCGGCGGGAACGGCTCGATCGTGGTCTGCGAGAACGCGACGATCTTCAGCCCCAACGAAGGCAACACCGAGTTCCACATCGTCGGAGGCGGCACGATGCCGGAAGTCGCGGTGGACGAGTCGCCCGGGCATATGGCCGAGTTCATGCGCGCCGCGGGCGGCGGCAAAGCGGCGGTTTCGAACATCCCCGACTACAGCGGCCCTCTGACGGAAACCGTACTGTTAGGTAACCTTGCCATCTGGGCCAACGGGCCGAAGCTCGAATGGGACGCCCGTGCCATGAAGGTCAAAGGCACGAGCGAGTTCGACTCGCTGATCCGTCCTGCGTTCAAGCCGGGCTGGAGCGTTTGAAACGAGGGGCGAGGGCGTGACCTACGACGAGTTCGCCGCCCTCGCCCTCACGCTTCCCGGCGTCGTCGAAGTCGTCAAAAAGTCGGAGATCGACCTTGTGCGCGACGGCCGCCACATCGGGCGGTTGCGCGAAAAGGGGACCGCTTTCGCACTCCGCCTTCCCTGGGACAGGGTGGACGCCTTGCTCGCTTCGGATCCCGAAGTGTTTTTCGTGACGAAGCACTACGACGGCTGGCCCTACGTGCTGGCGCGGCTGGACAAGCTCGACCCGGACATGGCGGCCGAACTGCTCCACGACTCTTGGGAGGTCGCCCCCGAGACCTTGCCGCTCCGTCCCAAGTCGGGCGCCTAGACCACGCGTCCCCTCGTCACAATCCTGGGTTTAACAAACAATAAGGCGGCATGCGTGCACCGCGCTTCGCCCTTCTTCTCTCGGCTTTGACCGTCGCGACGGCCGCGCACGCCGCCATCGTCGCGAACACCGGCTCGAGCGACGTCTTGATCGCGGGTCCCGGCGTCGGCTACACGCCAGATTTCTTCGACGATCCCGTCTCCGTCGTCCATGGATGGGACGAGACGCAGAACGTCACCCTCACGAGCGGACTGGCGGTCGACGTGACCATGCCCGGCACCTATTTCTCCATCGGCGGCCTGACCCCGGGAGTCATCGCGGCGGGCACCGTCGTCAACAGTCACACGTTGTACTTCGATCCCGTCGGTGGATCGGTCTCGGCCGGTTTCCAGTTCGACGGCACGATCCTCGGCGTGGTCCTGATCGACGACCCCGTCGCCGACCCGTTCGTGGCTTCGGACTTTCTGATCCCGGCATCCGTGCCTCCCGGCAACGTCCCGCCCAGCACTTTCGCCGCCCGGGGCTGTGAGATCTCGCCGAACGCGGACATCGTCACGGTCGGCGTGAACACGATCAAGGTCGACCTTTCGGCGGGTTCTCCCGGCGACCAGGTCCGCGTCCTGACCGCGGTCGTCCCCGAACCGTTCACGATGGTCGGCTTCGGCACGCTGGCGGCTGCGCTAATGGCCCGACGTCGTCATAGGAGTTGAAGCGTAAGGAGTCGGGAAACGCGCTCGGATTGAACCGCTCCGTCCCTGTGGCGTTCCTTGGCCGTCTCGGCGTCTTTGCGTGAAAGAGCAAGGCGGGGGACAAGGCCCGGTCAACGGTGCAAGCCTGTTCCCGGGCCCGTCGGTGTGCGCATCTGGGCCTTGGACTCCGGCATGCCGTAAAGCTCCGGTTGCAGGTAGGTGCCGCGCGCGATCTCGGGTTTCACCGGCTCGACCTCGTGACCGAACTTCTGGACCCAACGGTCGTTGCGGACCGCGTCCACCCGCCAGTTCACTTCGACCCGAGGCTTGCTCGTCCGGATCTGGAACCGGCCGTTGTCCACCTTGCGCACGACCTTGACCATCACGAAGTCGGCCGAGCCATCGATGACGGTGAGTTGGATCAACGGGTCGCGGTTGATGCTCTCGTAGTAAGACGGCAACCGGACCGTGGCATAGCCTGTCGAGTCCGTCACGACCGATCCTTGATAGACGTTCCTCGGTTCCGGCCCTTCGGCACTGTAATGCAGCAGGTACCTGTTCTCCGGATCGAGCGGATGGTCGATCACGAAGCTCTTCGTGCCCGTCGCGCCCGTCCTGCCGTCGCTGAAGACCCCGAACCCCGTCGTGCTCAAGCCTCGACCGTACACCCCGACGCCGAGGCCTTGACCGGCGGCGACTCCGAACACGCCGGTGCCGTTCGTCGTGCTCTTGGAGTCACCGAACACGCCATAGCTCGACGACGTCGTCCTTGAAGCCAATCCCCAGACGCCGATTCCGTCCGTGCTCGTGGATTCTCCCTGCACGCCGACCGTCTGAGTCTGTCCCGTACTTTCTGCCCGGGAGTGAAGGCCCATCGTCTTGCCGATGAACCGTGCCGCGATCGAGGTCACTCCGGCCTGGTCGACCGGGTTGTTCGCGAACAGAGCCGGTGTACCGTTGAGAGAGTTGTTCAAAACGTGGATGCCCGTCCCCGTGGTGCTGAAGAAAAAGCCTGCCGTGCCTTGGTCCGTTCGAGAATCGACGCCCTTGGCCTTACCGGCCGTCACGACGGCTTTGACGGCCGCACCTTGCGTATCCGAGACGCCTTCGAGCCGGCCGAGGATCCCAGCGGAGTTGGCACCCCGTCCGATGCCGAGCACGCCGATCCCCGCTCCGGGGACGGCCGTGGACGTACCGCGGACACCGATGCCCTGCATTTGCGCCGAACTGAACGACGCACCGACGGCGTCCCCGTTCCCTGTCGCTGTGCTGTTGCCCACGACGGGGATCGTCGCGATACTGCCCTGTTGGACGAAGACCTGACCCGCCCGGAACGTTCCGGTAATGGTCGCGTGGCCGACTTGGGCCGTTCCGGGAGTCGTGCTCTGCAGGAACACGTCGCCGACGATGCTCTGGACGCCCTGGTCTTGGGCGAGGACGAGGCTGGCCAGGCCGACAGCGACCATACAGGCGAGAAGGGCGTAACGCGTGCGCATGACCGCATCCTAGCCGGGCTTCACGGATCCGGACCCTAACTTTCGTCATGCAGTGGTGCGCGTTCAGAATTGTAGGCGGGACATCTTGAACAAAAGCGACCTTCTCTTGGCGCCAAGACCGGGCAGGTGGCACGGAGGGAACTGGCCGCGAACAGAATTGACAGGCGCACGCCTGTCCTGGTTAAGAAGGAACAGGCATTGAGGGTGTAGGACCAGGCAAGAAGCGCTCGCCAGGACTCCGAGGCTCCCGTGCCCTCTATTTGGGTTTCATTTTGTCCGTAACGCCCTTACAGGCCCGTCACGACGTCGCGTCCTCTATACTGAAGCATGCGAATCGGCTTTTGCGTTGCCGTGAAGAGGGTGGCCGCAGTCGGCCTGGCACTGGCATTCGTGGTCGGAGCGTCCGCGCAGGGGATGCGGCCGATCTGGCGCATCGGTAACGCCGGATTCTTGTCGATGGACGTGACGCCGGACGGCCGCTACTTGGTGACCAGCGGTTCGCACCTGTTGCAGGTCTTCGACCTTCAGCTGAACACACTCGTCCAGACCAAACTGACAAAGGGATACGGTCGTTCGACGGCCTGTCTTCCTGACGCAGCGCAAGTCCTGGCGTTCACGGGTAGGAACGAGAGTCAGCAGAACAACCTTCAGCTCCTCACCTTGCCGGGCGGCTCGGTCGTGCACGACTTTCCGAACCAGACGGGCGACCTTGCCTGGTTCCTTCCCGTCAGCCCCGATGGCAAGTACTTCTACACAGTGTCAGGTTCTTCGATTTACGAAAACCGTACCGACACTGGAAATGCTGGCCGAGTCCTGACTCCTGGCGGTGGCGGCATTTGGATTTCTCGCAATCAGAAGTACCTGACTTGTATGGACGACGACGGAGTGGCCCGCCTGTTCGACCTGCCGACAGGCCAAGTCTTGAAGAGTTTCGATACGGGCGAGCGGCCCTTCTCGACGTCATGCACTGACGATGGCCAGTATGTGGTGACGATGACCTTTGACGGCATCGTCCGGGTTTGGAACGGCACAACGGGGTTCCTCGTGTACGCCTGGGACATCGGCGCAAGCAACGGCCAGGACAGCTATGTGCGCGTCACTCCCGACAACGCCTATGTGACCCTTGTCACCTACAAAGGCGACGCCTACGTCTGGTCCCTCGCTACGGGGCAACAGGTCAACCACTTCGATACGGGCCTCTACGGGGTGCGGAGCGTGCTTCAGTCCGATGGGCGGACCCTTATCGTCAACGGCCTGTTCACCAGCTATGACTGGCGGCTGAGGGGTTTCGACATCTTCACCGGCGAGTCCGTTGCAGTCCCCCAAACGGCAAACGGGTCTTCGAGCACCTTGATGTCGCCGGATGGTTCGGTCTTCGGAGGTGGCGGGCAGGGCACGATGAAGCTTTACAGCGGAGAGACCGGCGAAAGCCTTGGCTCCTTTACCGCGACGTACACAGACGGTTCCTGGGCTGACTTTTCTCCGGACAACACTCTGCTGGCGATGGACCGGGACAAGAACGGCGTGGCGATCGTCAGAGTGGCCGACGGTTCGCTCGTGACGAACATCGTGCCGGGCCCCAGAGTCGTGAGCTGCAAGTTCTCGCCCGACGGGAGATACTTGGCCGTCTACGGCGATGTCGCTGTCTCCAACTATCACTACGATGCGGTTTACGTCTACGACACGTCGGACTGGACGTCGCAAAGCAAGTCGTGGACCTACGGCAGCAGCCACGACGTGACGGCATTCAGGCTTTTCTGGTCTCCCGATAGCGCCGACCTGTACCTGGTGCGGTCCGAGGCCAGTGTCGGAATATCGACCCGGAAAGTCAGTGCGAGCGGGTTTGTTCAACGGTGGGACGTTTTAGGAAAGTCCACGTTCGGCTTACTGAACGACGGCAGCCCCGTAACCGTCCTTGGAAGCTTGCTGAGCGTACTCGATGCGGGCACGGGCCAAACATTGGGACTTATATACTTGCCGCAACATTTGTGGTAAGATAGTCGCATGAGTCAGGAAAACCGAATCCCCGAAAGCCTCTTCGAGGTCGTCACGTTCTGTGCCGACGAGCAGAAGGCGTTCGAGGCCATGACCCGGTTCCGGTGGCCCAACGGCGTGGCGTGCCCCCACTGTGGATCAGTAGGCGTGACAGCCGTAGCAAAACGCCGCATCTGGTCGTGCAAGGACTGTCGAAAGCAGTTCTCCACTAAGACGGGGACGATCTTCGAGTCGAGCCCCATATCGTTCTCGAAGTGGCTTCCAGCCCTGTGGCTGATAGCGAACGCCAAGAACGGGATCAGTTCCTGTGAGTTGGCGCGGGCGCTGTCGGTCACGCAAAAGACAGCTTGGTTCATGCTTCACAGAATCCGCTTGGCAATGCAAGCCGGGACGTTCGAGAAACTGTCCGGCACCGTCGAAGGTGACGAGACGTTTGTCGGCGGCAAGGCCAAGAACATGCACCTCGGCAAACGCGGCAAGATCGCAGGACGCGGAGCGACCGGCAAGACGGCTGTCATGGGCATGATGGAACGTGGCGGGCAGGTCAAGGCGTTCGTCGTCAAGGACACCGGGGCGGGCACATTGCAAGGGCTCGTCAAGGCGCACGTCACGAAGGGCTCCAACTTCTACACCGACCACAACTTCGCATATCGGGGCCTCAAGTGGGAGTACAACCATGATTTCGTCAGCCACGTCGAAGAATACGTTCGTGGCGAAGTCCACACGCAAAACCTCGAATGCTTCTGGAACCTGCTGAAAAGGTCCATCAAGGGAACCTACACTTCGGTAGACCCCTGGCAGTTGTTCCGCTACGTGGACGAACAGGTCTTTCGCTGGAACGTCCGCAAAATGACCGATGCCGAAAGGTTCGCCACGCTCGCGTCCCAGGTCGCCGGACGTCGTCTCACTTACCGGGAACTCACCGGAAAGGAGTATCTTCCGCTACAGTGAGCAAGAAGCCCAAAAGAGACAGCGCGACCACTACCGCCCCAACCGAAGGCGCTCCCGATGTCGTCGTGTGGGCCAGCCCCGAGTTTCAAAAGACCGCCGACCTTGCGGCAAAGCTTCTGAAGGTTCCGAAGGACGAGGTTGACGAAATGGAAGCAGAGCGACCGAAACGACACCGGAAGTCCTGACAGGTGCTCGTCGACGGTGTTGGCGGCAACTGGGAGCACCCAGTCATCGGTCGCTGCATTTTTTGCAAGGCTGGAATTCCTGACTCTGACGAACATATCGTTCCTAAGCAGATTGGCGGCTCCCTTCAGCTCAAACTAGCGTGTTGTCCCGATTGCAGGAAGATGGCGAACGACTTTGAATCGCGTGTCTTCGCAAATCTCTTTGGCCCGGTCCGCAAGCTCATCAGAATACAGGCCCATGATGAGGAAGAGCCTTGTAACGGTACAGCTCAACTGAAGTACTCCGACTGGGGAGAAATAAAGTCCGTAGACCTGCCGCTGCACAAGCACCCGATGCTTTTCAAGATTCCGGCCGGAGCGAATTACCCAGGCAAATTGCTAGAGTGGTCGCCTCGCACTCAACCGTCAACAGTCGCCACCAAACTCTACGAGGAACAAGACATCTTTCACTACGTCCACGAACTTGAGGCCCTGGACTTCTACCGCTACATGACCAAGATCGCCTACTGTTACGTGTGGGCAGAATTCGGCTGGGCGTCGTTGGCAGACGAGTGGTTGCCGTTCATCAGAGGGGATACGGACAACTTTCCTTGGATCTGCTACGGCAAGAACACTTTCGTCGACTACGCGCGTTATAGAATGCGGCCCGTCGCATCTAAACCGGTTCACGTCCTAAGGCACGAACTCTTGCCACGAGGGCATTACGACGCGATAAGAGTTCACATATCCCTGTTCGCTAGTCTCAGGTTCCCGGAATTCTACGTTACGGCTGACTACTCCTTGAACCGGGCCTGAGTCGTCTCAAGCCCCTCCGCATGGAGAAGTAGCCGCGCAGCAGTTCCCTGTTCGCAAGGACGCGCTTCACGCAGCAATGAAGCGACTCTTGTTCATCCCGCGACAAGTCCGACCAAGATGCCAGTTCCGTTCGCGAGAACCCGACGCGACAAAGCTCGCTCCAAAGCTCTGAAGCGAGCATGTCCAAGGGAGTCTCGTTGCCAACTGATCCGATGATAGCACCTTTGTTGCGCGAAGTATATAAGTCCCCAAACATTGCGGACGATCGGCATCACCGGCATTTTCGACGATTTCAATCCGGACGGCACCGACTACATCAGTCATTCCAACGACAGTTTCCACCCGGAGAACTCGACTTACGGGTTCTATTCGATGGTCGACGGTTCGCTGTTGGCCCAGTTCGGCGACGATGCGCCGAACATCACCAAGGGTTACTTCTTTCCGGACGGCAAGTCGGTCCTGCTGATGGGCTCGACGACGGTGATCGAGCGCATGTGGGACCCGCAGCAGACCCAAGCTTACGTCTATCCCGACGGCTACGCGATCCATCTCGGCAAGCCGGGCGGAGGGACCCTTGCGGACCTTCTCGTCCAAGACGGCAACACGATGGGGGTCTGTAAGTGGCTGACGCCGGTGCCTCTCGGCGCTAGCGTGCGGGTGAGTTTTGACGCCGTTTCGCCCTTTAAGTCCCTCACGTCGCTGACCCTGACCTGCGTTGCGAGCACTGACACCGCGGGCGGATTCAACCACGTGCTCGAGATGTGGGACTGGATTCAAGGACGATGGGACCCTGTCGACACGAGGACCGACCCGATCGGCAAGACGGCCCAGACCTATGCCCTCACAGGAACGGGTGACCTGTCCCGGTTTGTGAACCAGACCGACCGAACGATGAGGTGCCGGACGACGCTGGTCCGCTACGGACCCGCAGCGGCTTTCACATGGTGCATGCGGTACGACATGGTGCAGTGGTCCGTGACACGGTAGCGACCTCAAGCGACGGCGAGCGATCGACTTCGAAGACCATAAGGCGACGAGGATGCCCGGGCCGCAGCGGGACACGCGGCTTGTAAGAGCGAGCGATTTGTCCGGCCCTATGTCGCTTCAGGATCCTGGAAGTCCTCGGCTACACGCGGGATGACGTTCTTGGAGGTTCTCAGCACCGATAAGGAAGACATGATCAGGGTTGTCCGTCTCAGCTAAGAGTCACGTCATCCCGACCGACCGCAGGGAGAGGAAGGACCTCCCCGTCTGTAACGCATTGCGGAATCCGGAGGTCCCTCGGCTTCGCTCGGGATGACGTATTCGGAGGTTCTCGATCCCGCCAGCGACGATGCGCACGGTAGTCGGCGGTTCCACCCAAGAGTCACGTCATCCCGAGCGACCTCAGGAACCGGAAGGGCTGATCCCGGCCCACTCCGACCTATTCAGGTTCAAAACGCGTTTTGAGGGGTCTTTCCGGAAAGTTTCCTGTCATCGGCGGACCGTTCCCAGACATCGGCGGACCGTTCCCAGACGTCGGCGGACCGTTCCCCGACATCG